>JBCCXG010000401.1:0-6037 GCA_039191945.1 Bacteroidota bacterium | reverse complement strand
GGATTAGTTTTGCCGACCTAATTTCAATGCCATGGACGCCGAGAAAAAGGAGTCGCTCAACTTCATCGAGCAAATGATCGAGAATGACCTGGAGACAGGTAAGCATGCTACGGTACAAACTCGATTCCCTCCAGAACCTAACGGTTACTTACATATTGGCCATGCCAAGTCGATCATTCTCAACTTCGGCCTGGCCGAACGCTACGGTGGCAAGTGCAATCTTCGGTTTGACGATACCAACCCTGAGAAGGAAGACACCGAATACGTCGATGCGATAAAGGCAGACATCCAATGGCTAGGATACACATGGGACGGTGAGCACTATGCTTCGGACTATTTCAATGAGCTGTACGGTATGGCGCTCCAGCTGATCAAGCAAGGAGACGCTTACGTAGACGAACTATCTCAGGACGAGTTTAACGCCATCAAGGGTACACCCACTGAACCGGGGAAACCCAGCCCTTTCCGAGATCGGCCTGCTGATGAAAGCCTCGCCCTTTTAGAGGAGATGAAGGCAGGAAAGCACTCGAACGGTGCAATGGTGCTGCGAGCAAAAATTGACTTATCGTCTCCCAATATGCACATGCGGGACCCCATCCTCTATCGCATCAAGCATATGCCCCACCATCGGACGGGTGATGAATGGGTGATTTACCCCACCTACGACTTTGCACATGGCCAATCAGATAGCATAGAGCATGTCACCCATTCCCTTTGTACGTTAGAGTTTGAAGAGCACAGGCCGCTATATAATTGGCTAATCGAGAAACTGGGCATCTTCCCATCTGAGCAGACGGAGTTTGCCAGACTCCGCCCGAGCTATACGATCGTAAGCAAGCGGTACCTTAGAGAATTGGTAGAAAACGGGACTGTCGCCGGCTGGGACGATCCGCGTATGCCCACGATTTCGGGCATCAGAAGAAAGGGATTCACGCCCGCAGCACTAAAGAACTTTATCAAAAAGGTGGGCGTGGCGCGAAGGGATGGCGTTAATGACATTGCACTTCTGGAACATGCGGTGCGTGAGGATCTGAACAAGAAAGCCAATCGTGTATTTGGTATTCTGGATCCTGTGAAGCTGATCATTACCAACTGGGAGGAGGGCAAGGTCGAAATGATGACCGGGACCAATAACCCCGAAGATGAATCGGCAGGTACGCGCGAGTTGCCCTTTACCAGGGAGCTTTTTATCGATCGAGCAGATTTCAAGGAAGATCCACCCAGTCCTAGAAAATGGTTTCGACTGGGGCCTGACCGCGAGGTACGGTTAAAGTCGGCCTACATCATCAAATGCACAGGTTTCAAGAAGGACGACGTCGGTGAAATCGAGGAGATCTATGCTGAATATGATCCTGACACACGTAGCGGACAGGACACCAGCGGCAAAAAGGTGAAAGGCACTTTGGGTTGGGTATCGGCCTCGCATGCTATCCATGCGGAGATCAGGTTATACGATAGGCTCTTCATGACAGAGAACCTCAATGATATCGATGACGACTTTAAAAACCATCTGAATCCGACTTCTCTAGAGGTCAACACAAAAGCTGTAATCGAGCCCTCCGTCCAGGAGGCTAAAGTGGGCGATACCTTCCAGTTTGAACGGATTGGATACTTCCGGGTGGATGAAGATTCGACCCCAGAGCGACTGGTCTTCAATCGAACCATTACCCTGAGGGACAACTGGGCGAAGAAAGCCTAAAGAGTCCTTAAACTGGAGGTGCACCAACAGCGGATCTGAATTCCTCATCGGAAGAGACCACATTGAGCTTGAAGCTAGTGAGCATGGTCACGGTCCGGGCGCCCATTTTGAAAAATGGATTGGTCGTAATCAACCATATTTCCGAGATCCGACTATTGAATTGAGGGAGTGCGTTTTTCCAAGATAGCGCTGCTCCGGGGCTGTATTTGGTCATCTCAAGGCAGTTCCAGACGATTCCAGCCTTTTCCAATGGAGCGATGTTTTGGTCGAAATGCGCTTGCCACTCGGCGATGGCACGTTTTGCTACGTCGTCCGTCAGATGGCCGATGAACTGAAAGCTCAAGTATTTCCGATTCTCGATTTCCAGCCACTGCTGCTGCACTCCATCCATAGCTTTGTTTCCGTTTTGTTAGGCAAAGTTATGTAGGCGTCCTCCCTTTGCCGGCACTCTAAGACCTGAGCCGCTGCAACGGAGGCTCACCAGGCAATATCAGGTATCAAAACAGCAGATGGAGCCGGAAGGATTCATTAGTTGAAAAAAATGTCGATGATTCAGTCTTCAGGAACCCGGCAAACCCATCAATTGCACTATAATATGGTACATGCTGGGCTTAGGTCGCAAAAAGCTGCCCCATGTCCTTAAAAGACTTGAACTCCAGCGCATTTCCCGAAGGGTCTTTGAAGAACATCGTTGCCTGCTCTCCAGGCTCCCCCTCAAACCGAACGTACGGTTCGATGATAAAGTGGGTGCCATGGTCTCGCATCCGGTCTGCCAGGCTCTGCCAGTCTTCCCACTCTAGCACAATGCCGAAATGTGGCACCGGTACGGCATGTCCGTCCACCGGATTGCTGTTGTCTTCAGCATCGTCGACGTCCACCTGATGGATGACCAATTGATGACCGTAAAAGTTGAAATCGACCCAGCGGTCGCTGCTACGTCCCTCTTCACAACCCATTACTTCTCCGTAAAATTTTCGCGTTTCTACAATCTCCTTAACCGGTATGGCCAGGTGGAAGGGTCTCAATTCACTCATAAGTAGTTTTTTTCTATTTCTTTTTGTCTTCGCCGATATCGCTTGAATTGTCCTGGACTAAGTACATTTTTCATTTCAGCATGTTTTGCCTTCACCAGTTTCTTTTGGTGCTTCTTTTTGAAGGAGGCCGATTTTGTCGACTGGTCCAGCGTTTGAAATAGCTTCTCAAAGTTGATAGTGATCTGCTGGTAGGCTTTGCGCTGATCGATGGACAGGCCGAGACTTTCCAGATAGACATCTTGCTCCGCGACAAACCTAGCACGGGTCTCAGGATCCATCTCTTGTCCCACGCAGACACACATAGTGATCAGCACAACCATCGTCAGCAATACGAAACGTAAGCAATCTATCATCGTCGGCAATTTACCCAATGGTCCAAACAACCTTGCGGTGAGTCACTCGGCAATTCTACCCCCGATCGTCCCGAAAGTGATTATATTCAACAAATTTTTTCTCACGCAAACCCAAACTGATGATGCTCCCATACGTCGCCGAAGTAGTCGGCACTTTCATTCTATTGTTGCTAGGAAATGGTGTAGTGGCCAATGCGCTACTCGAGGACACTAAAGGCAATGGTGGCGGTGTCGTCATGATCACCATCGCATGGGGACTGGCGGTTTTTGTGGCGGTCTTCATCGTCGCACCTGCCTCAGGTGCACATCTCAACCCTGCCGTGACCATTGGTCTGGCAATTGCCGGGAGCTTTAGCTGGAGTATGGTCCCTGGCTATATTTTGGCTCAGATGATTGGTGCGGCACTGGGCACCTCCACGGTATGGTTGATGTACAAGGATCACTACGATCGAACGGCAGATGCCGAGACCAAGCGAGCGACCTTTTGCACGAGCCCGGCCATCCGTAACGTGCCATCGAATTTCTTCTCGGAGTTGGTGGGCACTTTTGCGCTGGTCTTTGGGGTTTTTTATATCGTCGGGGCCAAAGTGGGAGACACTTCTGCGTCCCTGGGCGCGTTGGATGCGTTGCCGGTGGGCTTATTGGTCTTGGTGATTGGTATGGCCTTGGGGGGTACTACGGGCTATGCGATCAATCCAGCGCGAGACCTTGCACCGCGCATCATGCATCAGTTGCTACCCATCAAGGGGAAAACGGACAGCGATTGGGGTTACGCATGGATTCCCGTACTGGGCCCAATTGCCGGGGCTGCGATAGCAGCAGGATTGTACACCGCGCTTGGGGGCAACTTCTAAGCCTCGTTTCGCAGCACTTCTAATGGTGATTGCCGTAAGACATCGCGGCTGTTCAGCAAGCCGATGACCACGCTAATGCCGGCCACTGCTACGAAAATGATCACCATCTTCACCGGGTCAGGTACGAAAGGGAACTCGAAGACATAGGTGCCTAGTAGTGAGGAAAACAAGGCTGCAAGGAAAATGCCGCTGATGGCCCCTAGCGCTCCAAGAAAGAAGTACTCTGCCACCGTGATGGCCCAAAGCTGATGCTTAGACGCCCCGAGCGTGCGTAGCAGTACATTTTCTCGGACCCTTTGAAACTTACTGAGTATGATGCTACTGATCATCACGATCAGGCCCGTCCCAATACTGAAAAAGGCCATAAAGCGAATGACAAATGCGACCTTGGCCAGGACTTCCTCCAAGGTCTTAAGGATCAACTCGAGATCGATGATGGAGACATTGGGATAGCTACGCACCACCGCCTGCTGGTAGCGAGCAGATAGGTCACTTTTGTCGATGCGCGTGACCAACACGTGGAACTGCGGGGCCTGCTCCAACACACCAGCGGGAAACAAGACAATGAAGTTGGTCTGGACCCGTCGCCAATCCACCTCTCGGAAGCTCCCAACATAAGTTGTAATCAGTGCACCCTGGACATTGAAGAGTAGCTCATCGCCGATTTCAAGCTCCAAATTTTCGGCAAACCCCTGGGACATGCTGATGAAGATGGAGTCTTGGGGATCGTCGAGTGTTCCGTTCCATTCCCCCTCGACCAATGTTTCGCTGTCGATCAACTCCTCGCGGTAGGTTACGCGGTATTCCCGATTGTAAGCCCAGTTAGGCACATTGAAAGTGGAGTCATTCCAGGCATCATCCTTGTTGTAGCCATTGACCTCTAGCAATCGCATGGTGACGATGGGTACTTCCTGCATGACAGGCAGGTCGTAGTCCTCTGTTAGTTCACGCAATTCATCCTTTTGGTCGTTTTGTATGTCAAACAGGATGGTATTGGGCCGCTCACCCTTTTCGGCCAGGGACACGCGTTCGATCAAAAGATCTTGCATGAAGTAAAGGGTGGCTAAGAATGCCGTGCCCAGTCCCAGGGTAGTGATTAGTATGACGGTTTGATTATTGGGTCTGTACAGATTGGAAAATCCTTGGCGCCACACATAAGGTAGACTTGCTGGTACCAGTTTTCGCGTAAGCCAGCTCATTCCTTTTCCGATACTAAACAAGAGCAGTATCGTGCCAATCAAGATGCCCGAGAAAATCAACGCATCCAAAGCGGATCCAATCTGCCAGTAGACAGAAAGAAAAATGAATAGTACGACGCCTCCAAGGATGGGTACGAGCCATCGGTCAAACTGAAATTTCCCCGTCTCAAAGCCCATGCGTATCGCGGCCATTGGGCTGATCTTCCGAAGACTAATCAACGAAAGCAAGCCAAATAAGAGGGAAATAATGATACCCAGGACAATGCCGATGAACACGGCAGGCCAGTAAGGTGTCGGTACAATCTCAATCGGCACAAAATCCTTCACTACGCTTGGCAAATACATATGAAGGACAAAGCCCAACAAACTGCCCAGTATTGCCCCGAACAGTCCAAAACCCGCTACCTGAATCAGGTAAATACCGATGGCTTGGTTGGCACGCATCCCCAGGCACCGCAATACCGCCACGATCTGCACTTTGCTTTTGACGTACACGTAGATCGCACTGGCAACCCCCAGGCAGCCCAACATGAGGGCCGTGAATGCCACCAATTCCAAAAAGTTGGAGAGGTTACTGAAAGCTTCACCTGTCTCTTCTTTACGCTCTTCGATCGTCTAGACATCGTAGCCTTTATGTTGTGTTGTATTGGCCAATGGGGCCCAGAGTTTGTTGGTGTCAATGTCGGGGTGACACTGGTTGTAAGATTTATAATTAATTCGGCTGCCTTTTTGGACCAGTCCCGTGGGGTAGATGTATTCGTAGGGGATATAAACTACCGGCGCAATGCCTCCCTGTATGGAGGATTGCCCCGGGATTTGTTTGATCGTGCCAATGATTTCAAATCCCATCTTGCCAACTCGAATACTATCGCCGTGCTCCACGTTATATTGGATCATC
>JBCCXG010000400.1:0-6044 GCA_039191945.1 Bacteroidota bacterium | reverse complement strand
TCATACTTCTCCGAAATGTCTGCCTCCAAATCATAAAGTTCGGGCACTTCCAAGGGCTCGGTCGGCGTCCCGTAGAAAACTGGTTCGGCCTGTTGCAGGTGTAGCTTCCACTTCCCTGAGCGGGCTGCAAACAGCTTTGCCCCTACAGAATAGTAGAAAAAATCAGACCTCGGACTCTCCTCCGACTCACCTCTCAAAAGGGCGGAGAGATCATAACCATCCATGGTCCGGTCCGCAGGGGCTTCTGTACCAGAAAGCGTTGCCACGGTCTTGATCATGTCCAATGTCGATCCCATCTCATTGACGATGCCGGGCTTCACGATCCCCGGCCCCCAAAAGACGGTGGGGACCCGTTGTCCCCCTTCAAAAGTCGTCCCCTTGCCCGCTCTAAGAGGGCCTGCAGACCCACCATGCGTTTTAAAAGCGAGCCATGGGCCATTATCTGATGAGAAGACAACCAGCGTATTGTCCTCTAGCTGCAACTCCCGCACCTTGTCGAGGATCATGCCTACACTCCAGTCAATCTCTTCGATCACGTCACCATAAAGCCCTCGCTTACTCGTCCCCACCCGATCGGGATGCGCGAACAGTGGAATGTGCGGTAGGCTATGCGCCAGGTAAATGAAGAAGGGTTGGTCCTTGTTGACCTCCATGTACTCCAGGGCTTTGTAGGTGTAGCGCGAGGTGATGGTATTCTGATTCGCCGGACGTTCGACGATCTCTTCATTCTCAAGGAGTGGGACGTTGTAGAGCTGATAGTCGGATAGGAAGTTGGGGTCGTTGCTATTGACCAATTGGTCGCTCCACTTGCCTCGGAAATCCATATCGTTGGAGTAGGGAATGCCATAGTAGTAGTCGAACCCCTGCCGGGTCGGCAGAAACTGCGGGAGGTGCCCGAGGTGCCACTTACCAATGGCTGCTGTCTGGTAGTCCTTCTGTTTCAACACTTCAGCAATCGTCACCTCAGAGGGCGGGAGGCCACCTGCGGAATTAGGAAAAAGAACACCTCTTTCCGGGGATGTCATACCGTTTCTGATCGGATATCTTCCGGTCAACAAAGCGGCTCGACTCGCTGTACAGACGGGTGACGCGACGTAGAACTGAGTCCACTTTTGACCCTCCGCGGCCATTCGATCCAGGTGTGGCGTTTTGATCGTTGGGTTGCCAAAGGAACTGAGATCGCCGTAGCCCAAGTCATCGGCATAGATGATGATCACATTGGGTGGGCGATCTTGTGGAGTGGGGGTTTCACACGAGGCTAGGGCGAGCAGTGAAGCGACAAAATAGATGGATCTGAATTTCATGGTAAAGGAGTCCATTTCAGTTACGGAGTAGGTCGAAATTAAGCTAAAACCGACAGACGCCAAGCACCGTCATATGGTCATGGAGTGGATGGCGACTCGAGCGTACGTAAAAGCCTCTGATCGGTATCATACGTCACTTGGTATTTGATCTCAAAAGCCACTCGCTTTGGAACATCTCAGGAGAAAACCCATGATCAAACCTATATTGCGGACGAAGCGCCCTTCTCAGAAGCCATGACCGAAAAGGTTCTCTTTTTCTTCAGCGCCTTAGGTGTATTTAATGCGCTCTTACTTGCCATTTATCTTCTGGCAGTCAAGTCCCAAAAACAAGCTGCCGACTATCTTTTGGGTTTCCTCATCACCTTGCTGGTTATCCGTGTAGGAGTTTCCTGCTTCAACTTCTTTGGAGCCATACCCACCGACCTCATTAGGCTGGGGCTCGTGGCGAATCTTTTACTGGGCCCTACGATGTGGTTGCTGATGAGCATCATGTCCGATCGTTCACAAGATGTGGTGAAGGTTAGTCTCTGGACGCTCGGGCTTTGGTTTTTGGCTCTATTGATCGCGTGGATGCTTTTCGATTTTCCTACTTGGAACTGGTACATCCGGTACGTCATTCACGCGGTACTCACCGCTCACCTGGTGTACATTGCTTTTCACTGGAGAAAAGAGCTGGACCAATTGCTCAGATTCAAACCTGTACCTGGTGGTACACGAAAAGGCCTCCTTATTTTCCTTTCTCTTGCGGCGGTATGTGTAGGCTTCGCCGTGTCACTGTTTTCCAACTATATCCTGGGGCCGCTGATCTTCTCCGCTGTTTTCAACGGAGCTGCCGGATACTTTTTATTCAGATTCAAGGAAGGGAAAGCGCCTTCGCCACCCCAACCCATCGATCAGCAAGAGTTTGGCCGGCTCAATGGGCAGCTGATTGAGCTGATGGAAAAGGACAGACTCTATCGAGACCCTAACTTAAGTCTGGAGTCCCTTGCCAAGCGACTATCGGTGAGTCGCCACTTACTGTCGCGAATGTTGAATAACAACCTGCATAAAAACTTCCACCACTATATCAACGACTATCGAATTCGTGAGGCCTGTGAACTGTTAAAAGACAAGCAACACTTTAGCATCGAAGCGATCGGACACGAAGTGGGTTTCAACAGTAGGTCTTCGTTCTTCACCGCATTCAAAAAGCAACGGGGAATGACGCCCGCCGCCTATCGGATGGAGGGGTAGTCTGCATTTATCCATTCGTACACCCAATTGATCCAAACGGACCTTCCTGCGCCAGGACGATGATCATTTTCGCTGGACAAATAACAAGAACACGGATATGATCAATCAATTGAAAGTACTCAGTCTATGCTTACTGATCCCCTACACGACCAGCGCCCAGACATCCGAAGAAAAACAATCCATTGTCAAAATCCCCATCGAGTTACTATCTGGAGAGGGCCTGGAAAAGTTGACGTTGGAGGATACCACCCGCACGGTCTATCAGTCCAAAGTCTATGACGGTACAGACCTCGTGGTGTACATGGTCGCCATTGGCACGGGGATTACCAATGAGTTTGACAATTTCCCGCTGGAGGAATTTATCTTTTGGATGAATGGAAAGGCAGTGGTAGAACCTGCCGGTGAGCCCGCCTTTGAGGTACATACCGGGGATTATTTTGTGCAGGCCAAGGGTTTTCGGGGAAAGTGGAATTTTGTCGACATCGACGGCGTCCATCTTGAGCTAGCGCTGGTGGCGAAGGACCGGCCGGACTCCACCTTCCGATCACCAATAACACGGGCAATGGTGATCGATCGCGATATCATCTCGGGGGTTGCAGTACCCGAAAATGGGCAGATTTACCAAGGTCCGGAGCTCGTGGTCAACTTGATAACCGATGTAGAAGAGCTCAGCAAGGTTGGGCATGAACGAATGCTCCACGTTCTGAATGGAGTGGTTTCTCTTACGGTCCCCGGAGACCCGTTGGTCTACCAGTTCTTCCCGGGCGATTTCTTCGTCTTACCAAAAGGCGTGGTAGGCACTTGGCGCGCCGCCGGCGTACAAAACCTACGAATGATCGAAGTACACAAAACGAAGTCTTGAGCATCAGAGGACTTGATATCAGCATCGTCCGCTACATGGGCGATGCCCATCAACCTACTCAAAAAGGGAGGTCAATCAAGTTTAGGAATGGTTGATAAGTGAATTTGCGGACGCCTCCATGCTACTGTTTGCGAAGCATCTGAAGATGTGGGGCCAACACCCATTCAATTGCCCATATCCATTATCTTCGAGCAAAAGCCTTTTTTATGTCCCGAATCACCCAAGTCCTTTTCGTTCTCTGTTTTTGCCTTTTCGCCATGAATGACCTTCAAGCCCAAGACAGAGGGCCCCTACGTCACGTCGTTTCCTTTAAGTTCAGTGACGATGCTACCGAACAACAGATCAATGCCTGCATCAAGGATTTTGCCGGGTTGAAGGAAAAGATCTCTGAGATCAAGAGCTTCGAATGGGGCACCAATAATAGCCCTGAAGGACTGACCAAGGGCTTGACGCACTGTTTCATTCTCACTTTCGATGATGAGAAAGGTCGGGACATTTACCTGCCGCATCCTGATCATAAGGCCTTCGGGGACGCACATGGAAAGATCTTCGCCGACGTCTTTGTGATCGATTATTATGCGAAAGACGGGATGTAATCAGGTCACAGATTCTATCACCAAATGACGCTTGATCAGACTCAATCTGTTTGTCCCTAAGCCTATCGATGGCTAGCAAAAGAGATGTTGCACCTGATATCCGGTCGCTCGAAGCGAGGTTGATGCAGCCGCTACTCGCTAGTAGATCTGCAAGATTCTGGGCCTACCTCATCGATGTAATACCGATTGTGATCTTGTTGACGGTCATCGCGTGGTTCTTCTTTGGTTTCGATGAGACAGTAAGGCAATACCTGGAAAATAGAAACGATGTATTAGCCAGAAAGCAATTCCTAAAAGAAAGGAATGGTATACGAAGCTTTGCCCTCGGCGTATGGGTAGTCTACGGAATGCTCATGGACGCGTCAACTTACCAGGGAACCCTCGGTAAGATCGCGATGGGCATCGTCGTGACAGATGACCACGGACGACGCATATCCCTACAGCGATCAGCAACGAGAAACTTCGGCAAAATGCTTTCTGTCGTACCAGCCTTCATCGGAGTACTATGGATCTTTTTTGATCCAAAGCGGAAGGCACTGCACGATAAGCTGGCTAAGACGCTCTCGCTCAAGCGTAGATGACATTCGGTCTTGATTGACTTCTATTTTTTTCGCGTACAATCCCAATTGATGAAACCCGATACCTCAAATAACACCTCAAATCCTGTGCTCCCACAAGCGCTGGCCATCTCCTCGAAGGAGCGCAGTCCGAGTTCATGCCGCTCGACATAGGGGTCCAATGCCACAATACGGGAATAAGATTGTATCGTATGAACGCTACCAATACCGATACACCTCATGCGGGCCAAAATCAAGTAGGTCAATGGTTGAGTCATACTTGGCGCCCAAGCCCTGTGCCAGCCGCTTCGAAGGTTCGTTCTCGCTAGCGATATAGCTCACGAGGGTATCGAGTTTCAGTGCTTCACTCGCAAACTCCTTCACTGCAAGCCCCGCCTCCTTTCCGAATCCCTGACCTTGCGACTGAGGCAACAGCCAGTAGCCCAACTCAGGCTCTGGCCACGGGGCCGAGTTCCATAGTCCGACCGTGCCTATCAGCTTTTTGCTCTGCTTCTCATCAATGGCCAGGTAAGAATAGCCATGCAGCTCAAAATGTCCGATGTAGGTCGCCATTAATCGCCAGGATGCTTCAGGCGTTTTGACACCTCCCACGAACCGAGCATGTTCTTCCTTGGAATAGAACTCTAAGAATTGTTGAAAGTCAGCGTGTTGCCATTGCCTGAAGGTCAATCGCTCGGTTTCTAATCCAATCATAATTTTGAAGCCGTTGATTATAAGATGGAGTGAATCGGTCTAGAGATCTACAGGAGATAAATGATAGCCATTATCGGTCAATTTATTCTCTCGAATGTCAGTCGCTCCTCCGGATCGGGACCATAAAAATCACCAATCTCGAGTTGCTTGCCTTTGGCCTCAAAATAATAACTCTCAAAAGCGGAGTTGCTGGACAACATCCAATTCAGTAAAATCTCTTTTTCCCTTAACTCGTAGCTGTAAGGGCCCGAACCTGCTCTTGGAAGCACCAGACCATCCCTGACTTCAGTCCCTCTTTGGAGATTGATAATGTCCGACCCGTCCAGGCGCTCGAAGGACAAGGTATCGGTTGTTGTGGCCACATTGACCCATCTACCGAGCAAATCCGGCGTGGTCGTCTCCTCGTCAGTATTCGCACATCCGGCAATCAATAGGAGACAGCTGATCAGTATTCCATATTTCATGATTGATTCGCGGTCAATCAATAGTACGATCATATGCCCGAGTTCGTTGGTTATTCCTCGCCGAAGTGGAGATTTTATTGCTTTCACCAAAGATGTTTTTGGCTACCAAGCCCCCACTTGATCACATGGAAAGGAGAGGAAATGATCTTGAACACTTGCAAAAAACAAGTGAGTAACTATCTTTGCAATACTTGCGAAAAGCAAGTGAGTTATAAATTAGCTACATATGAGTACCAAAAACAACATCAACATTGACCTTACAGACTTGAGAAAAGAGTCGTGGACCCAACAGGAACATAAAAACGCTGAAGTCG
>JBCCXG010000399.1:0-6055 GCA_039191945.1 Bacteroidota bacterium | reverse complement strand
TCCCGTTGAAGCAGACCTGAGCTTCCTTTATGGTACGATCTTTATTGGTGAGCCAGAAGATGCCGGGTCGGACAGCCGAAACGTATGCATTTTCGCCGAAGGTGAAGTGGATCGGTCACCCACTGGGTCAGGCGTATCTGCTAGAGCGGCCATCCATCATCAAAGGAGGGAGTTGCCAATAGGCAAGCCAATGCGCATCGAAAGTATCTTGGGCACCACTTTCGATGTGAAAATACTGGAAGCACTGACCTACGAGGGCTTGCCTGCGGTGATCCCTGAAGTCAGCGGCTCGGCCTACGTGACGGGCAAACATGAATTCCTGATTGACCCTCAAGACCCGTTGAGACAGGGTTTTATCCTGCGGTGAATCACGCTTGGGAGGCCAAAAAGGAGCCCACTCACAGATCGGTGAGCTCCTCTTCAGATGCCTTCGTGGCGCAGGCAAAAGGTTATTGCATAGATTGGTTTAACCCGATTTTGCAATAGAATATTTCTGATTTTGAAAGAAAATATTCTATCGCAGAATGACGAAAAATTTCTAGTCAAGGAAATTTTTGTCAGGTCTTACGACTCCTACAGTCGTGTATGACTCGTAGGAGGTAACCGCTTCGGGCCGCCAGACAATGCAGAGCTTTCGTTTGCTCAACGAATAGTCTGAGTGTGACAAGCTGCGCTTCGTCATCACCCTTTGGGCACATTATGCGCTATCGCATAATTTGGGTTAAAAAAACCAGCTGCACACCCGCGGCCAAACCCGGTAAGTGCCAGCTGGCTTTCCCAAACAGTAATTGACAACCTAGAGGTGCTTAGCTGCATAGCAGTTACGCTATTGCATGATCCAGGTCTAGTCCAGAACGACTAAGCTTCGGGGTCTTCCGCCCCCAGTAATTCTGAATTGCTCATCCACCTCGTTAGTCGTCAGGTCTTTGAAATAGTACCCACTGTAGCCTATTTCCTCATTGCTGATAGGGAAAAGGACCTTGTCGCCAAACTGCAGCAGCGTAGCTGTACCAAAACCAGCCGTCAGTGGTAAGTCCTCGATTAGCTGTCCGGACTGGTTGGCAAGGTCTAACTGGAAAAACCGATAAGCCGGAAGACTGAACAAATCCGGAGTCTGCAGGTCTTCGGTCAGCAAACAGGTGTACGCACTTCCGTCACTGGCTACAAACAGGCTTCTCATGACAGAGGGTCGACCCAACTCATTGGCAATGTCCCACTCATAGTTGGGGTCAAAATCCGTCTCACCGGACTTGATTCGCAAAATTTTGGATAGCCGTCCCTCACCGTTCAAGGCACTAAAGTTGTCCCCACCAAAGGGGTCTCCCAGTGCCGTCATGTAGATGTCGTTGTTAGCATCTATGACAAATGGATTAGTCCTAATCCAAAAATCACCCAAAAACGAGGCGCCTTCCCTCACTCTAACGGCTTCTAATTGGTCGGTAGCAATGTCTACCACCGCGAGAAACGCTGCGTCTCGGTGTGTACTGAAAGCAGCCGGACCTGCAGTGAATCCCGCGAAGAGTTTTCCGTCCCGCGATATCATATAAAGGACCTGCTGCACGTCTTGACCTTGGTCTGCGGTGGACAAATCGACCTCTCCTATCCGCTGCATGGTCTGCGGATTGAAGATCTGAATATTGAATTGCTCCAGGTCCGCATAGTAGCCTTTCGTCTCACTCACCACATGTACCTTCATGCGCTGGCCTCCATCGATGAATCCCTGGGTGGCGATGAGACCATCGTCCCCGATGTCGTACCGCAGGACACCATCATTTCCCTCAAAATCCCTGGCGAAAATACTACTACCAAAAGTCACCATACCTTGAGAGGAAGTCACATCCACAGTGTTGAATTGACTGGTGGCATCTACCTCACCGGTAGGTAGCTCATCAAAAGCCGTGAGGAAACCATTAAAAGGCTGCGTGGGTACCTGGGTCATTAGGACCAACGGGAACTCAGCAGCCGGTTCTTCCGGGCCGACCATCATACCATCGTCATCTGTGCTACAGCTCGCAAGGGCTATGACCACCGCCGACCATGAAAACAACATGATAATTTTATTCATTGCATTAAGTATTTAATAGTTAAGATTTAGTCTTTGAAGGGCAGACCAAACGTGACCTTGAGATGCCACGTCCTGCCGGGTCTTTGTTCGCGAAAGTTTTCAAATACCACAGCGTCGAACACATTGTTGCTCTCTGCGGTGAAAGTCCAATTTCTTATTTCGGTGGACACGCCAAGACGGACGATATTTCTTCTCGGTATGGTGGGCGGATCGGTAGCGGGGTTTGCCTGGAAGAATAGGAAGTATTTCTCCACAAAGCTCTGATAGAGGAAACCGCTGAAGTACACACCTCTGCCGTATTCTTTGGATCGGTACCTCAAGCCCGTGTTGAAGAAAAAGTAAGGGATATCGGGGATCCGCTCTCCCACGAGAAATTCCTCTCCAAATTCTCGGGCCTCCGCCAAGCGGAGATCCTGAAAAGTGACATTTCCATTGAACGACAAGCGCCTTGTCAGGTCAAAAGACATGTCCAATTCAGCACCATAAGCATTGGCTTTGGAACCGTTAACGTTTTCAATACTAAAGGCACTGGCTCTCGTGTAGATCAAGTCACGTTGCTGACGCAGGAACGCGTTGAACTCCAATACTGCGGTGCGACTTTTAGGCAAAGCCTTATCCACCCGGAAGCCAATGTTCAGATTGTGGCTTCGCTCAGGTTTTAGTTCAGGATTGGACTGAAGGAAAAGCCCATCTCCATAGATTTCGTCTTCCTCGGGGATGCGAACTGCGTACTCATAAGATGTGCGTAAAAGCAACAGAGGCCCCGTCACATATTTTAGGGAGGTATTCACCCCCAATAGATTGCCGGAGTTGACAATCGGGTCGAACGAGGACGCAAATACGTCCCCAAAATCAATCCCAGCATTTCTAAAGTAATAGTTCTTCAGACCGATCGTATGGGTCAGCTTATTGCCCAGCCACATCGACCGCCACTCCAAGCCCGAGATGTTGGTCACCAGTGATGCGGGAACCGTCAGCAAATCGATCTCGGTCTGCACGATGCTCGCCCTTAGGGAATCTTCTCCCACCCTCCTTTTTCTGGTGAAGACATTATTGAAAGTCAATCGATAGCGATCAGAGACCCGATAAGTCCATGTTGTCCGTCCCGCCCACTCTGTCACCGTAAACTCCGCCCAGCTTAAGCTACCGTTGTTGATCTCACCCCTGGTAAATCCCTGTTGTCTTTCGACCTCACCTAGCCAATTGAAAACTTGGAGAGCCGTGTCGATGGTGGTTGTGGTGTTCTCCCCAAAAGCACCGAAAAAGCTCACATCCAGTTTCCCAAATGATTTTTCATAATTGACCGCGCCAAAAAAGCTGTCTTGTAACTGGCGTGCACGTCCGTACGCCTGACGCATCTGCAAGCTGTGTTGGATATCATCACGTATCAAACTGAATCCGCCGGAGACCGAAAGCTCATCTGCCCAGGATCGATTCAAGATCCCCAGTTGCAATTCCGAAAATGCGGACAAAAAAGTATCATGAAAACGCGTAGCGCTGATATCCGTCAAATTCCGGGTCTCTGGATCCCTGATTTGCACATCGACATCATAATCGTTGTCAGAGTAGTTGAAAAACCCTAAGAGATTGACGTAGCGGTCCTTTTTGTCTCGGTAATGGGCATTGAGCGAGGAGCGATGCGTTCCATAGCTGGCTATTTCATGTGACACCTCCAGGCGATTATCCCGATTTTTCCGAGTCACGAAATTCAAGGCGCCCCCCAACGCATCGCTGCCCAGTTCGATAGGAAGTACGCCTTTGTAAACGTCCACACGTTCCAAACTATTGGCCGGCAAGAGCGCCACATTGAACCCACTCCCCATGTAGTCTGTGGGCACCCCATTCCTAAAAAAGGTCACCGCCTTGCCCTGAAGTCCGTTGAGATTGACCCGTACCGAGCTTCCTACACCCGCACTCTGGCGAATGTTCACACCCGCTGTCCGATTCAAAACGGTAGCCACATCCGAGGTTTCCGTCCGAAATTCAGACAAGTCAACGGCTTCCACAGAGAGCCCTCCGGATTCGATGGTTTGCTTGTCCAAGCGGCCTTCCACCACCACCTCATCCAGTTCTTGCAAGGATTCTTTCAGCGTTACTTTGGTTGCTATCGATTGGGCCGTCAATTGGATCGTGGTCCGTTGAGTTTGGAATCCGACCGACGAAACCTCAAGTGTGTAAAGACCTGGATTGTCAATTTGGAGCAAAAACGTACCCAATGCATCGGCCGTTGTTCCATACTCGGTATTCAAGATGAGCACAGTAGCACCTGGAATAGGGTTTTGATTTTCGTCCAAAATCTCCCCTTGCAGGCTGAGGCTTTGACTGTAGAGTGCGGCAATAGGCCAGAGCACCCAGCATCCGAGAAGTAAGTACGCTTTCAATGCTTGAAGTAGTTTAGACACAGCCAGGAACTACGGTACGGCTGAAATTGTCTTCCTGATTTCCACGAATACTCGTCCATTTCGGAATCGACAAGCATTAGTTTTTCAGCCAGATGGGTTTACTAGTGCCGTTTGGTGGTTTTTTGGCTCAGTTGCCAATCACAAACCTGGAAAAGACTCCCTTTCTTCGCATTGGGCAGCTCTTACAGAACTACCCCCACTCTTGACTTTCGATTGGGTCAGGGGCTAGTGACAATGACTAGTGAGATAACCTGCCTGCCACTGATCTGTGCATACATACACCTAAAAACTGTATGGGAAAATCAATGTACCCAGAGTACGTCTATGAGGAAGTTTTTTCAGTCAAGGATTGCAGGAGAAGGATCCCACAGAAGTACGGGAATGAGAGGCAGTGTCGATTCCTCTGGCATTAATCTGATTTCCCACCTCGGGAAGTGAAAATCCACCTGAAGTCAAGTGGGAGGAGGGCGGAGTAGTCAAGCGTCGGTTAAGACCCTTTTTTCGACCCGGTGCTGTTTGCGAAACGCTGTAGGGGTAATGCCGAAAGAAGCCTTGAAGGCCCTGTTAAAGGGTCCGATGGAATTAAAACCTGTCTGATGGGCAATCTCAGCTACCGAGAGCTTAGTGTGCACAGGATCCGTCAGCAGCGTGCTTGCTTCATTGAGCCGCAGGGAATTTACGTAGTCAACGAAGTTGCGAAAGCCAAAGGCGTGAGTGATAACTTTCCTCACTTTGTATTCATGCTCATCTATTTCATCGGCGAGTCTGCCAATGGTGAGCTTCTCTTGGAGATACAATTTTTCCCCTGACATTTTCTGCTTGATCTTCTCCGCCAAATAAGTGTCTTTCAGGTTGGGCTCAACTGACTTCTTTCGAATCAAAAACCGGTTTTTCGGGGAGAACTCCATGAAAAGAAAAACAGAATTAACCGTGAGAATGGCCAGACGCTGACCAATTAGCGGGATGAGCCGAGCACCTGGATCAATTCCTATTTCCATCAGTAAACTGAAAGACGATACAAAGCCAATGGCGTATAGGAAGTATCTTCTGGTTTGCTGCCTTTGAAGATCCGGGTCCCTGTTTCTATCCAGTTGCGACTCTGCAATGGCAAAGACAATAAATACGATGGATACCAGCTGGCCGAAGAGCGCCGGTAGCTGAGAAGCAAAAAAGGGTCGGCCGAAATAAATGCCGTGATAAAACACCAACAAACCGGTCAGCAGGAAAAAGTACTGCCTTTTCGATAAACGTTTGCCCCGAAAAAGGGCCCTAGCCAAGAGCCAGAACGAGACGGGAGACAGAAAAGCCACTGCCCTGACCGGATAGATAATTTGGTAGTCCTCGGCGATATCTATCAATAGTGCACAGAGGATTGCAGTTTGAAACAGCAGGATTTCAGGAGCAGCCTCAATGCTGTTTCGGACCTTAATAATTAATACAATGGCTAACCCTAAGCTGTAAATCGCCATCAAATTAACCGCATGAAAGACCTCAGGTGTGATCATCTCTGTTGACCGTCTTCCTAGTCGAAACGCCAGCATTGGCAAATGGTTGGAGATCTGAAACCTAATTCACTGGAACTAGCTAC
>JBCCXG010000398.1:0-6068 GCA_039191945.1 Bacteroidota bacterium | reverse complement strand
GGGTTTATTAGGGATTCTCGCCAGCCCGAGACATCTTTTCCCGTTGATCTGTATGGCAAGCATTGTCGTGGTGAATGGTGTCGTGCACATCCTGGCTGCCATTTCCACCCTTCGGTACAATCCCGGACTTCTGACGTCAGTCGTACTCTTCCTTCCACTGTACGGTTGGTTCCTGAAGTCAAGGCTCGAAGAAGTCCAGAAACCTAAGAGGCTCATTGTGGCTGGTCTGGTTTGGGCGTTCCTAGCTCATGTGATCATGGTCGCTGGTTTGTTGATGGCCAACTGGTTTAAGCTCTTTCCTGAGGCGATCTATTTCGCTGTGCTGATTGTCTGGTCGATTTTGCCCATCACTTTATACAGGCCTGGCGGGATATCAAACTCAGAGGCTTTTGCACCTAGAGGACAGAATAGCTAATCGATGAAACTCAACTTATTGAGAAAGGCAGTGCAAGATGGAAAAGCCTCTAGAAGCGGAATTTGAAAATGTAGGCTATGTTGAAAAGGAATTTGGCCTACAATTAGTCAAACTGGAAGATGTCTTTTCTTTCGAGCCATCGGAAAGAGACAACCCATTTGAACCATCGCGAATCAATTTCTTTTTGATCATATTTTTAACCAAGGGTCAAATGACTCATGAGGTCAATTTCAAAAAATATGAAATGTTCCAAGATGATTGTATTTTCGTTTCAAAGGGTCAAATTGTCAAGTTTGATCGCTCAGGTGGCTATAAGGGATATGGAATTATTTTCACAGAAGAGTATATCCTACATCATTTATCTCCATCAGCCCTATCTAGGATAAGCCTATTTTATAATTATAATCAAAGCACTTTTCTATTTAAAGCTCACGGTGTACGGGATCCATTCATCGATGCTCTAAGAGACCTGTCGAAGGATCTTGGAACCATAAAGGCCGATATTATGGCTTCTATATTGACTGCACTTTTATTAAAGGCGCAAGCGCAAATAGGTCAAATATCAAATACTAGCAATGGTGATCATTTGAAATTTATTCAATTTCAGAAATTAGTCGAGTCGGATTGTATGGAAAGTAGAAAAGCCAGGGAGTATGCACGTTCGTTAAATCTTACCTATAAACAATTGAATACGCTCTGTAAGACTTTTACGAAAAAGACAGCCAAGGAATATATCGATAACTACGTCGTACTGCAAGCTAAGCGCTTATTGGTGATGTCAAAGCTTCCGATCAAGCATACAGCCTACGAGTGCGGTTTTAGTGAAGAGACCAACTTTTTAAAGTTCTTTAAGAAGATCGCCGGAATCACCCCTGCTCAATTCAGGGAAATGAGGGCTTAATCGATAGACAATGCCGACTTTGCTTAGAACCAGGAAGTTGTTATTCAGAACCTCTTGCTAAGCCCTCCTCTTTTGGTAATTTCACCCGCTGCGATGAGGGTATTTACCTAAGGTCACTGTGTTCCAATGGCAATACTGATTGGAGCTGCATCTTGTGTTTGAAGATGCCGAGAAACTCCTTAGTTTCCACCACCCTGCAGATGCATGGTCAATAGGTCTAAACTACTCTTGAGCTCGCAATTTGACTAACGCCTCTTCGAAGCCTCTTTCTACTTACTCATTTTCACCATAGAAAGGCCGATTCTGACCTTTCAAGCCGCATGATCGAAAAATACATTTGATTCTGAAGTCCTGTATGGAGGAAAGACGTCACCGCTTGAAGGACTCACTCATTGTAATACCACTCTAACAAGACCGATGAAAATGAATTTTTTTTCGAAGCACTTTCTTCAGAAGGCAAGTCTCATAATCTTGCTCATAGGCTGTCTCCATTTTCGCTCTTTTGGACAGGAGCACACAGAAGATCCACAAGGTGACCTCCTGGCCACGATGCCTGACGATTTGGCGAATGTCGGCACTGGCAATCCCATAAGCTACGAGCCCTATTATCTCGCAAAGTTTACCAAGGACATGGATCGTTATCCCAGCGCCGCACCACCCAAAGGATCTTTCAACCGCCATGGAGAGCTAGAATTCTTAGGTAAGAATGTTTTTGGCATACACTGGTTTGTTGAAGTAGATGGCGCTACCTGGCATTTCGTTACCGCGGGATATCCACATAAAGCACCCATTCTGTTCATTCATGGGTTTCCTGAATCTTGGTGGGGCTTTCACGATCAAATGGTTGACTTGGCAAAGGACTACTACGTGATCTCTGTCGACCAATTGGGTTATGGACAATCCGACAAAAACCTAAAATTGGATCTGACCCACCAAGGAGTAGCTAAGAGTCTGACCCTACTCATGGACAAAATCGGTATCGACAAATTTGATCTAGTGTCGCATGATCGCGGTAGCTGCATCGCTGACAACATGATGGCCGTACCGGGCGTCAATCAACGCGTGACGAACTGGGTCAGGATGCAACAGTCATTCAACGAGCCTCACGGACAACCAAGACCGTCGCATAAGAATCTTGCGGACGCGGGAAACTACGAAGATGGGATCATGATCACTGCCACATACAACTCGGCATGGGTATCCATGGATTTCACGCCCGACCATATGGATCGACTTTATAAAGAATTTGGGACAGAGGGCCTTGCTGATGCGGTGGCGCAGACTTATGATACAAGTTTCGACATTGAGTTGGAGCATAGAATGAACAATCTGGTTCAGCACATGACGATGCCTATTCTCTTCCTACAGGCCACTAAAGACCCTGCCCAGAGAGAGGAGGAGTATGCCAGGTCACCTGACTTTGTACCTGATGGTTACGTACAGTTTGTGGTAGCCAACCACTTTTCTGCAACGGAGGCCGCGGATGAAGTCACCCTGGCTATCCGGGATTTTATCGAAGGTGAGCGTCCTCCGAAACTGATTGTCGATTGATCCAGCAAACTAGGAAATAAGAGACATGACTTATCATTCAACGCATCGTCAGTACCTGACGATGCTTGGCATCCTAGTGGCGCTCTTGCTACTCGCTCTCAGTGCCTTTGCCCAGGAGACGACCAACGAGGCTCAGGGACAAGATGTCAATCCGAGCATCGGGGATGGCGAAATGGTATTTGAGGGTAGACTGCGCTACTGGTATGCCAATGATGCCGCGGCAAAGGCCTCCCACGCCTTCACCTTTGGTACCAACTTTGGCTACCGGTCGCCGACCTACAAGGGTTTTCAGATCTATCTGGAAGGGGAGAGCGTGATGGCTCTTACCCCTGACCTGTTCTTTGACGGACTGAACGACCAGATAGACCGAACGGTCGTGACCGATGTCGAAACCATTGAGCTGAATCAAGCGCAAATCTACTATACTGGCCAACTGGGCGAAACCAAAGTTCAGTTTCGTTTGGGTCGGCAAGCAGCCATTGTCGAGGATGAGCGTTTTATTGGCAACGTTAGCGCTAGACAGGACGATCAAACCTTTGACGCCGGTTGGGTGAAAGTCCAAAACGACAAAAGAGGGTTCTCATTTGAGTACGCTTACATGTATCAGATCAATCGCCTGCTCGCACAGGTAGGCGATTGGCGAAGTAATTCTCATGCCTTTATGATGTCATATTATAAGAACCCACTGGTGAGAGTCGGCTTGTTTGCGCATCTATTTGATTTCAAAGCGGATAACCCAGGACAATCCCTTCAAACCTTTGGCTTCACTATCGATCGAAGTGAGGTGCCGCAGGACAGGGTGGCGCTGACCTACAAGACCGCATTTGCCTATCAAACGGACTACGCTGACAACCCGATTGCTTATGAATCCTTGCTTTTCAATGGCGAAGTGGGGGTGTCTTTACCCTACATAGCTGTTTTGAATGTGGGCTACGAGCTAGCCACCTCGGACAACGGAGTAGCGGCCTTTCAGTTTCCGCTATCCACGGGGCAGCGTTTGCATCGGATATCTGACAAATTCATTAGCCCTCCCGCCGATGGATTGCACAATCCGTACGTCACGGCGGAATTTCGAAACCTCGTCTGGGGCATCGGTGGGTGGCTAGGGTATCACACCTATCTTTCGCAGGATGAGAGTACACTGCTGGGACAGGAAATCGACGTGGTCTTGTACCGACAGATCGTTCCTGACCTACTTCGGGCTGAGTTGACGTATGCTTCCTTCCTCGGGGAAGAAGAGCGATTCAGCGACCTGAATATCTTCGCCCTTGATGTCGTCTTTGAGCTATGACCTGTTGCACTGCTGACCAATAACTAACATGACGAAGATGAATGATTTTTGGGATCAGTGGCAGTCCAGGGCACTGGCGCTGCTGAGAGTCATCACGGGATTTCTCATTTTTTGGCACGGGACACAAAAGCTCTTTGGCTATCCACCTTCCGAAAATGCGCCTGGGTCACTTTCTGGTTTGCTCCTATTAGCTGGCGTTTTGGAGTCTTTGGGTGGGATCCTGCTATTCATAGGACTTTTCACCCGCTGGACAGCCTTTGTGTTGAGCGGAACCATGGCCGTAGCTTATTTCATGGTTTTCATTGGTACTTCGTGGCTGCCCATCGTCAACCATGGAGAATTGACTGTACTGTACTGCTTCGTCTTTCTCTACCTGTTCTTTGCTGGTGGTGGGGCTTGGAGTATGGACAGCCTCTCAAAGCCAAGCGCAATCCAATCGACGGATGAATTTGAGCGAAAATAATTATTGAGCGAATGAACTTTTATCAATAATGAAGAGACAATTTCTGATTTCCTCAGTACTGATTCTTTTGGTGATCGCGCTGATACAGGTGGCATGGCCTCCAATACTTTGGAGTCTCGTCATTGTGATTCCCCTCTTTTTGATTGGGGTGAACGACATGTTTCAAACCAAACATGCGGTTCGTAGGAATTTTCCTTTGATTGGCAACTTTCGGTACTTGCTGGAGGGCATTGGACCTGAGATTAATCAATACTTCATTGAATCCAACGCCAGTGGTGTGCCCTTTTCGCGCCAGTCACGCTCACTCGTTTATCAGCGTGCCAAAAAGCAATTGGATACGCTGCCATTCGGTACGCAACAAAACGTCAGTGAGGTCGGGTATGAGTGGGTCAATCATTCCCTGGTCCCTCAGAAAGTTGATCCGAAATCATTGAGAGTGCTGATTGGAGGATCGGACTGTCAGCAGCCCTACCATGCCAGCATCTTAAATATCTCTGCTATGAGCTATGGCGCACTGAGCAGAAATGCCGTTTTGGCCTTGAATCAGGGCGCTCACGACGGTGGATTTGCTCACAATACAGGTGAGGGAGGACTGACCCAGCATCACCTGGAAAACGGTGGCGATCTCATTTGGCAAATAGGTACCGGTTACTTCGGCGCAAGGACCTTGGAAGGGCAATTTGATCCCGATCTATTCAAGACAAAGGCGACTCATGCCCAGGTCAAAATGATTGAGATCAAACTGTCTCAGGGAGCTAAGCCAGGTCACGGAGGTATACTTCCAGCGGCGAAAGTGACGCAAGAAATTGCTGAAATCAGGAATGTCCCCTTGGGCCAGGATGTGAATTCTCCACCTGCGCATTCCGCGTTCTCCACCCCGATAGCGTTGTTGGAGTTCGTCCAACAGCTTCGGGATCTGTCGGAAGGAAAGCCGATTGGTTTCAAGTTGTGTGTGGGTAAGCGACGGGAGTTTTTGGCCATTTGTAAAGCCATGGTCGAAACAGGAATTCTTCCGGATTATATTGTCGTCGATGGTGGGGAAGGAGGCACTGGTTCGGCACCGCTGGAATTCTCCAATAGTATAGGTGCACCGTTGACCGAGGCGCTGATTTTCGTGCACAATACGTTAGCCGGTTTTGATCTAAGGTCCAAGATTCGAGTCATCTGTAGTGGTAAGATCATTTCGGGATTTGATATCGTCAAAAACATCGCCATTGGAGCCGATTTATGCTATTCAGCGCGTGGCATGATGTTGGCGCTTGGATGCATTCAGTCCCTTAAGTGCAATGCCAACACCTGTCCAACGGGTGTGGCCACCCAAAATCCGCATTATATGCAGGCCTTGAACATCAAAGACAAAGCCCAACGTACTGCTACATTTCATGGCAGCACGGTGGAAAGTGTGGCGGAAATGGTGGGTGCCATGGGTCTGAAGCACACCGATGAG
>JBCCXG010000397.1:0-6070 GCA_039191945.1 Bacteroidota bacterium | reverse complement strand
CCTAGGGGTTCAAAGACCCAGGCTTCGGTCAAGTCTTCAAACGACTTCGCCATCACCTGCTCCATCACTTTTGACAGTAGGACGTAGCCCTCACCAGAATATTGCCATTGCGATCCCGGCTCGAAATCTAGCTGCAATTCATTACCGCCCCAATTGGGTAGACCTGAAGAGTGCGAGAGCAAATGAGCCACTGTAATCTGTGAGGTCAGCGGTTCATTTTGAAGGCGTGGCTCCTCGTAGATGTCAGTGACCAGTTGCTGCAAATTGAGTTTTCCGGCGTCGATCAGCCTGAGAGCCAGTAGGGCAGTGACTTGCTTGCTGAGCGATGCAGCCTCAAAGATCGTGTTTGGGGTGACTTCTGTTGAGTCTTGCCGATTGCGATAGCCGAACTCATGGTGCACTGCATTTTCCCCTTCGAAGTAGCTTAGTTGAAGTCCGGTCACGTTCGCCTCTCGCATGAGGCTATCAATCATGGACCGTTGGGTTGCGGGAAGTAGATCTTTTTGTTCGCAGTGTGTGCTTAAGAGGATCATGGCGACGATCCAAAAGGTGTGATTTCTTCTCATGGCGATTCTCAATGAAATCTGAAGATAGGAAAAAATTCAAAGGGATGAAGGAGCCTCAGCAGTCATTGAATTCACAATGCTCGCCCTCTCCCTCGAACTCGATCGTGACGTGGTTGATCCCGTGCTCATGGGCAATCTTTCGAACCCTTTCCTTCAACTTTGCTTGGGTTTGGAGCGTATGTTCTCCGTTTAACACGAGATGTAAGGTCAATATGGCATAGTCACCGTCCATGGACCAAATGTGGCAGTCGTGAAGGTCAATAACTTCCTCAAAGGCCGTTATGGCTTGTTTGAGCTCTTTACTGGCAATATGTTCCGGAGTACCCTGAAGCAGGACTAGAAAAGCGGACTTCAGTTTTCGAAAGACATTGAAAAGAATGAATGCCGCAATGCCCATGGACAAAAGGGGATCTATCACTGGAGCGTCGACGAAACGCATGACGATGGCACCCACCAAGACAGCTACCCAACCTAACACATCTTCCCAAAGGTGCATCTCAGCCATTCTTTCGTTTAGCGATCGGCCCGCCCTGATCTTGAAGATGGCCCATCCGTTGAAAATGACGCCTAAGATGGCCAAGATCAGCATACCATCAAGGTCTGGCTGTTGGGGATCCATTACTCTGGGGATCGCGTGGTAGAGGATGATAATGGATCCCACAATAAGTATGATGCCGTTAATCAATGCACCCAATAGAGAGAACCTTCGCAGGCCGTAGGTATATCTCTCACTTCTCCCTCCCTTGGAAAGCTTCTCAAAGTACCAAGCTATTCCCAGGCTGAGCACGTCGCCTAAGTCATGCAGTGCATCGGACAGAATCGCCATGCTATTTGTGTAGAGCCCACCGACTAGTTCGATAACTGCAAAGACGAGATTGATGAAGAAGGCAGACCTCAGTCCATTGTGTGATTCATGAGCGTGATTGTGATGATGATGCATTTGCTCACAATGGTAAATAAGAAATTGCTGGTGATCAGTTGCTTTTGCGCAGAATGCGGTAAGTCAGTTCCGTCTCCTTCGTCACAAATATTCCCTTTGATCAACTAATAGGATCTGATTGGTCACTTTGCCGTACATGGTCAACATGAGAAGGTACTTCAGGAATTTACCATTTCCACCATTCCTCCTGATCGTGGGGATTGTCGTTTTGAGCTTCCTCGTCTCCACGCAATATTTTTTCGCTTCTCAGTTTTTCAGTGATCACGAGAGGAAGACGACCGACTATGCCAAAAGCTGGATGGTTCCCGTGATTAATTACACTTTCTGGGCGCTACTTGCGCCTTTGATTTATCGCATTTCTAAGAAGCTATCTTTCGATCGGCCTAATATCCCGCCAACTTTACTGATGTTGTTAGCAGGCGGACTGATACTGGCCGTACTGCACGAAGTCAGCTCCACGGGCCTCTTCTTTCTTCGTAAGTTGCTTGACGTCAGCGAACGCGCATCTGTATTTGACGTAGTAGATGGCCGTTACTTGCGCTATGGCATCTTTTCTCGATTCCTAGAGTACCTGGTCATCCTTACGGTTTTTATGGCGGTAGACTACTACAAACGATACGTTAAGTCCGCTGTAACCCTCGATGCGATGGCACTCGATCTCAACGAAGCCAGGTTGACGGCGCTCAAGGCTCAGCTTCAGCCCCATTTCTTGTTTAACACCTTAAATACCATCACGGCCCTTATTGATGAGGACAAGGTAGCCGCTCAGCAGGTAACCTTGAAGCTCAGCAACATCCTACGAGATATCCTCCAGGCTTCTGAGGAGTCGGGTGTGACGCTCAAAGAGGAGATTGCGTTCATTCGCAACTTTTTGGACATCGAACAAATAAGGTACGGCCCCAGGCTAGATGTTCAAATATTAGTAGAGCACGGTGTTAAAGAGGTATTGATCCCACATTTGATTTTGCAACCATTGGTAGAAAATTCGTTCAAGCACGGATTTAAAAAAAAGCTGGGTAAGTGTCATCTAAGTATCACCGCCAAATTATACGGTCTGGGACTTATGATTTGCGTAGAAGACGACGGAGCGCCCGCCAAGACGAAAGGATCGCTGGGGATCGGCTTATCAAATGTAGAGAGAAGGTTAGATCACTTCTTCCAGGGGAGGGTGGAGCTGTCTGCCTCGCCTCGCCCCGACGGAGGTCACCAGACTACAATCATTATACAGCATATCAATGATAAGACTAGTAATCATCGACGACGAAGAGCTAGCGCGCAGCCGGGTACGTAGGCTTGCGTCGGCTCATGCTGATCTTCTTGTTGTAGGGGAGGGCTCATGCGGTATCACTGGAGAAGAAGTGATTCGTGAGCATACGCCTGATCTTATCATATTGGATATTGACATGCCTGGGCTTGATGGCTTTGAATTGATTCGCTCTGATTTCCCACGGATGCCGGTGGTGATTTTTTCAACGGCCTATCCAAACTATGCTTTGAGCGCATTTGAAGTGGATGCCGTGGACTACCTTTTAAAGCCATACAATCAGAATCGCTTTGATCAGGCTTTGTCGAAGGCTAGAGCAGCTTTGGCGGGAAGACCCCTCCCTTCCGCAAATCACAACTTTTTGTCTCGACTCGAAGTGATTCAGCGCGGTATCTTGCATCAGGTCGCACTGGATAGGGTGACACACGTTGAGGCTTTTGGCAACTACTTAAAACTGCATACAAGTTCAGGTTTTTTTGTTCATCGAATGGCCTTGAGCAAATTGGAGGTCCAATTGGATCCAACCCGCTATCTCAGGGTGCACCGCTCCTTTATCATCAATACCTCGTTTGTCGACTCGATAAGCTACCAGACCAAAGGAGAGTACAGCATCCTGCTTTCGAATGGGATTCGGCTCATCAGTGGTCGCAAGTACCAGCGCAATATCGTCCATCATACGAAAGTACACATCTAGTCGACCATCCCATTTCTTCCCCTTTGTCACACGCTTCTTTAAAAATCGGCTCACCAGCCGTTGGTGGGAGTAAGTGTCAAGCTGTTTGTTCAATTGAGGTTACTAGCTTTTTCCCTTCTGATGACTTTGTCTATCGCCTGTCGAGTGACTGGGGACACGACCGGGACACACCTGACGACGATGGTCAGAGGAGATTTGATGTTTCTCGAGTTGCACATCAATGACAAGCCAGGTCTCTTTTTGGTAGATACCGGTGCCGGTATCTCAGTCATTGACATCAATCAGACCTCGAAGTATGGTATCCGTTTCTTTGAAGGAGGGAACACCGGAACGCTAGAAGGGCTGGGGGGTGCGCAAAGCGTCCTACCCATAGGAAAAGTCCGGATTCAATACCAAGGGTACGTGTTGAAGGGGCTTAGGTTTTATGGCGTTGACCTCGGGTCGCTCAATCGGCGTTTTGAAAAGGATGGGATGCGAATCCTTGGGGTGATCGGCGCTGATTTTCTAAGCAAGCGACGTGCCGTGATCGATTTTGAGTCACACCAAATTGAGGTCGAACTCAAGCGATACGCAATAGAATGAAGAGATGGATAACAATATGTATTGCAACCCTTGGTACATGGAGATTTGAAAGAAAACAATCCTTAGAACAGTGATCCATCGGCAGAAGCGGTATTTTTGTTTTATGGCCAAGTACAGTGAACTGAAGCGCATTCTGAAGAGCCATCGACTTCGCATCACGAACTGTCGCATGGATGTTCTCAGGTTCTTTGTCGTCAGTCGCCAGGCACTCTCAATGAAAGATTTGGAAGAAGAGTTTGGTGAGTACGATAAGGTCACGCTCTATCGGACGTTACATTCCTTTACCGAACACGGGGTACTCCATAAGATTCCCGATGATACGGGTGTGGTGAGTTATGGCGTTTGTCATGACACTTGCGGTGTCGATGGGCACTATCACGATCATGTCCACTTTAAGTGTCGCTCATGCGGTGCTATTGAATGTCTTGATAAGGACCTCCCGTCCATCAGCGTGCCAGGGTACGAAATCCAAGAGGCTAGTATGATTCTGCAAGGAATTTGCCGGGTTTGCAATCCGAACTAAGCGACCTTAATTCCCAGTTGATCAAAGGCGCCTTACCCTTCCAGTGATCGAGCCATGTAGGCGCTAGTCTTTGGCGACTCTGATCACATGTCGCCCAAAGTATTTTCCTTCGATTTTTACTAGATAAGTGCCTCTTGGCAAATAGAGCCTGGATACGTCTAAGCTGAGATGGTTCGAACCAGTCACCACCTTGTACGTTCCCGTAATTAATGCACGCCCGCTTAAATCGATCAATTGCATTTGAAGCTCTTCCTCGGTATTGGCCTCCAGGGCAAACTGCAAGGAGCTGCTGAAGGGTACGGGAAAAACCACAAGCTCTTCCATCGGCGTAGTCTGTTCAACGGAAGGATCCACTGAGGCCAAGCGGGAAGCTGCCTCTCCTGCTAGCCCTTCCACCACATTGAAGGTGATGGTTTTGGGAGCTCCCATCAAACCTTGACCTCCGGGTTTGGAGTAGGGTACGACCGTCAGTTCGAATTCGCCGACCTCAAAGTTCTTTGGAAAGAGCTGCTGACCTTTATTGCGGTCACCGGCGATTGCGTAAGGTTTGAAGTTTTCGGTCTTGATGGGCTGGCCATCAAGGTAGAATACTAGACTCCCTACGACGGCAGGGGTCGTCTCGGCGATTACCGTGATCTGTTCAAATACGGGATCCTGTAGATCTATTGTAGCGTTGTCCAAGGAGGATATCACCGAGCCAGTCCCAGTATTCACAATGTTGATTTGATCGACCTCCGCTCCGAATGTCACCTCGTAATTGATCGTTAAGGTTCCCCCTACAATGCCTTGGCGACCGCGCTGCGAGAAGGTTCTCACAACCAGTGTGTGATTGCCTGGCGAGAAATCAAAAGCGTTCAGTCTTTGACCGCGGTTTCTGTCTCCTGCAATGCTATAGGGGAGCTGGTTCTCAGTCTTGATGAGCGCTCCGTCGATTTCGAAGGACACACTACCTACTTCGGCAGGTCCGGTAATGGCCACCAATCCAATATGCAGCATTTGTGGGTCTGCCAGGTCGATGGTTGCCCCTTCAGTGAGAGGGCCGATGGTTTCGTTAGTTTTGGTATTCACCAGCTCGAGACGCTCTACCACCGATCCATAGATCACCTCAAACTCGGCGGTGAGCGATGCGCCTGTTGAGCCGCGTCCCGCCTTCTTTTCATAAGGAGTGGCGGTGAGGGTCTGAGGACCTTCAGTAAATGCCACCGAACGGTAAGCTCCTCGCCGATCCCCACCGAGTGCATAGGGGAGGAAGTTCTCGATGCGCGCCTCATCATTGAGCAGGAAAGCGACTGAGCCCACTTCCGTAGGCTCGGTGGTGGCTTGAATGGACACGTTTGGCGTCGCTGCAAGATCTACTACAGGCCCCAGCGGTCCAATGGGTAGATTGCTATCGGTATCAATGAGCAGAAAGCCTGCGATCGAGCTGCCATTGACTACTTGAAAGTCTACTGTGACAGAAGGCAATGCCTGTCCCTTTCCTCCTTTACCTGTGTAGGGAGTG
>JBCCXG010000396.1:0-6080 GCA_039191945.1 Bacteroidota bacterium | reverse complement strand
GTAGTTACCTCATAAAAGCTATCGGTATACGTGTCGTACACGTAAACGTCAACATTGATGGACTTTGTAATCAAAGCTAACTCCGCAAAGAAGCGCTTAAACATCAAACGATTGTTATTGATGTTGCTGGTCACGCCTATCTGGGTAGGGATCACTACGCGGATACGTTTGCTGGCTGTATTGGAAAACGACTCTACATAAGCGGGGTCACCATTTGTGGCCCCAGCCACGGCCGCGTCTTGTATTTCCAGCAGTCCATTCAGAGCCATGGCATAGTGAGCCAATCGAACATTGTCCGGAACCAAGTCTGAGGTCAGTTGGGTCATTCCATTGAAGAAAACCGTCCGTTTGCTTCCTAACCATTGCTCCAGATTGGGCACCTCGCTCAATGTACTCGAGGGCGCGTTGAGGACAATCGTTTCGATGGGTTGATCCGCATTCAGGTATTGGTACCGCAATCCCGCAAGGGTGACTCCTACAGCTACGAGGGGTATGATTCTCGATGCGCCTACGAGTAGCGATTTTAGTCCCAAATTGACACCGAGGACAGGGGTTGTGGGTCCTGCTGGTAGGGCCAAGGTAGTACCCAGGAGCGTTGCGGGTACGGCAAAGTCGCTTCCAAAAATCTGGGCAAGCCGGATGTCGGGATCGTCCTGCAGTGTCTCTATTTGACTTTGCAGGCCGTCCGAGGTCATTTGCTCCAGGAACTCAGGAAACATAGCGTTCTGGGTTTCTTGCGCTATCCGCACCATCTCGAAATCTTTGAAAAGCACACCGTCTCCGACAAGACATTGATCGGAGTTGTACAAGATTCGGAGCTGAATGGCGAGACCTATGTAGTCACTAATCTCTAATACATAATCATTCCATTCGTCCGCAGTCGTGTAATTGATTTCGGCCAAAGGTGCCCAGGGCTGATTCGTGCCGAACTCTTTGGCCTGGATTACCACCTTGTCAAAGTCGCCATTCTCCTGGTGGGCCCAAAGCTTGAAGGTGATATAGGCTTCACTGATATTTTCGGTGGGCAAAGGAGGGGGTACATCATTGAAGGAAATAGGAGGGACATCCGTACCCGGTATAAATACCCTTCGGGACCTTATCTCCAATTGCGCATTGTTGCGATAGCCTTTTTCTACGTTGGTCAGCAGCGTGGCGCTTCCGGAAGGCCCGTACTCCGGATCCTCGTCGACAAACCATCCTGTACCCAAGGCTTCACTGTTATCATCGTCCAGGAAGAGGTCAGTTAATACTTCTTTCTCATTGTTGATCGAGGCATAAGGCTCCTCATTAAAGATGATGTCAAATTGATTCATCAGTGCGTCCGACTGTGCGAACTCTCCCTCGGCTACCGGATCAAAGTTTCCTTTGATGTGGACGTCTCTCCCGGGCAGGCTTTCGCAAGGACTCAAGTTGATGAAGTAGGGACGTTCGTTGCCTGTAGGGTCTACTCCCCGGTTGCCAACGGCTTGCATGAGCTCGTTGATCGCCTGCCCCGGTCCTAACAATTGCCAGCCCTCAAGACCGACGACCTGTCGGGTGTATTCCGTCAGATCTTTAAAAGTAGAGCCGAGATCGTTTGGGTTAAATCTCCCATCAGCACTTAATGGCGGTGAGGTATTATCTGTACAAGCAAGTGGCTGATAAATGAAAGCCCTACTCGTATCTTGTGTGCTGAATGTGCCAATGACCCAGTTGGCGTCGTTAATGCCATTGCCCTGTGCGTTGCGGTCTGGAATTAGGTCCACAAAGGGGAGTGCCAATCCCAGGTTGTCGGTGCAAGCCACACCTGTATAGAAACCCCGCAATGAGTTAGGTATTTGACCGGTACTCGGCGTAAACCACGAGCCCGTCATATTTCCATAGGTATTGATTCCACGAACCTGTGCAGGGTCCCCCTGGAGCACTTCCGTAACTGTAAAGTTGCCATTGTCATTTCGACTGTAGAGCATGCCTTTCGCGTTGATCACCTCACCGAAACCAAAGCTTTCCCCTGCCACGTATAGCAGCTCATTGTTGGGCGTGGCTTTGATTGCATAGGATCGCGAGGATAGGTTACAGGCTGTCGCAGTAGGGAACGCAATCGGGCGGTTGAAGACGATATTTCCGCCGCCGGATATGTCAAAAGCGTAAGCCCTCGTATAACTGGTCTCCATAACGGGCAATGGGAAGCCACAAATGTTGAAGTTCTTCGTCTCGATGAAATCGGCGGCAATCCACGACTCTGATATATCTCTCATTAGGAGCAAGTCCGTACCCAAACCATCTTGATACTCACCGCCTTCAAATCGCCGAAAAGCACCCACATCAATATCCTCAGAAGCGCCGGTATCCGGATTGGATCTCGTACGTCGGTAGTTGTAGATGACCGTGCCATTATTGCTGATGCCGACGGCTGACAAGTCGCGAAGTTGAGATAGAAGGAATACCCGCGCGTTGGGGTAGGGGTCACTGCTTTCTAGATCGACGCCGTCACCGGGTGTCCAGACGTACAATTGATTGCGGCCGTCTTCCAGGGGCACATGCCCCACGATCCAGCTGCTGTCATTGATATCGTTGGCCTCCATACCCGAGGCCATGGCGGCCCGCATGTCGGAGGTCAGTATGCTGTCTCGGTCTAGAGCCAGTGCGTCTAGTACGTCTTCAGCAAAGTCATACAACTGCCCACTTGATGGAGTCGCAGTACCCATCAGTAGGCCCAAGGCTATAAAAATGGAATTAGTAAGTGTTTTCATATTGATTCAGTGATGCGACGGTGAGTGGTTGAAGTCTCAACATCCATTAAAAAAACCACTTCGTTTATTATGTCGATCCAGACATAGTCAGATAGTTCTCCATGATTGATCATTAATCTTCTATTTCATAATCACCAGTTTAGTCTCCCATATATGCTGCTTAGAGATAGCGCGAATTGTATAAATACCGTTGAATAGCAAGCTCGTATCAATGCTCACGAAACCTTTATGAACACTCCAAGAAGGTGCAAATCTTTTTCCATCGAGATCGAAGAACACTATGGATTGAAGAAGGACCGCATCCTCAACCGCAATTCGCAAGTTGACCACATCAGTAGCTGGATTGGGGAATACACTTTCCTCCAGCCCGTATACTTCGCTGGAGGTTATTACATCCGGCTGAGCTACATTGGCCGCACGATTTGCCTCGCAATTGTTGTAGGACAGAGCGACTGTTCCCGTCGTATTGCCGTTGACTACTGATATTTCCAACTGCTCATAGAACAAGTTGTCCCCTGCTATAAAGTCCGGTGTCTTTTCAGCTTGAGAGAATATGTAGCCCGTCCGTCTTTCATCAGGGACGTAAGTAAGTGTCTCCACCACAAAAGGAATGAGTTCGCCACTGAGAATGCCCGGTTGGCGGATGATGGATTTGACTTTCAATTCGCCAGATGCAACTCCACTGCTCAATCTAATTCGTCCTGGGATCTGAAACCTTTGGAGGGGTAATCCTTCCTCGAAGGGAGATAGGCCTATGGCACTACCATTGATGGGTGCTTGCAGATTTAAGGTGGCACATTCCCAAGCTTGGTAGATGGGAGCGGGGGTGGTCTGATAAGGGGACTCAAAATCCATTAATAGCAGGGTGGCGTCAAGGGCTTCTAGCGATGATCGGGGTGGGGTATAATGGATGGCATTCGTGTTCATGTAGCGGAGATTCCCATTATCGACAATAATTTCGCCAGCCGCGGCTACTGCGCCACCTCCCAGGAATTGCGAAGGGAACTGCACCGTGGCATTAGGTGCGGTGTGGTTAGTATGGAAGATGTTGCCCATGCAGTCCATTGCGTAGCGAAAGCGCTTGGTAGCCTGCGCGCCAATAGGCCGTTGACTGCTGTTGACCAGCAATCCGTCAAGCGATTCATTAGCGGTGAACAGTTGGCGTACGTTCGTTTCTTGTATGTAGATCCTGGCGTTTTGGGTATTGTCAGCCCATGACTCATTTGAAGGGGCAGTCAACGTCGAGTAGACGGGCTCGCTGTATCCTGGGGTTGGGAAGTTAGGTCCGTTGATGTCCGAGATGCTGATATTGACCGCCCCTATGATGCGCTTTGTTTCGCTATTCTCCAGAAAGTTGAAGGTCCAAGAAGGTCGTCCCAGGCGCTCCGATCGAGGTACGATTCGTCCTGAGCTGCCCCACGTACTATTGGTAAATCTTAGGGCAGTGGCAACGATGTCTGGATCGACTAGTCCCCAATTGGCCAAAGAAATCCAACCATCTTCCACCGGCCGGTAACACATCTCTTCTAGTGTCTTCGCAAAATCACGGGCCTTGTCCAATATCTCGCCCTTGCCCAATTCACCTGATTGCGCGGCGTCCGCTTGACTGTAGGGGTGACTGATAAGCATCATGTAAGGATATTCACCCTTTGCATCCAGCTGCTGATTATATCCCAAAAAGTATCGAGAATAGGCACCTTGTACACATTCCGTATTGGCGACTGTTCGCCGATCAAAAGGTGGCTCAAACTGTTGGTCTGGGAAAGAGTTGAGTCCATTGCGTAGGAATTCATCCAAAGTGTAGGCATAGCGCGTCTCTACGCCATTAAAAGTTACCCGCAGGTTTTGTACTCGATCTAAGGGTAAGCACTCTGGGTTGCAGTTGTCAATGGTAAGCACTACATCCCCTATGTCGGGAAGAGGCATGTTAGTGATCGTCATTTCCAACTTATTGAAGTAGATGGTGTCGCCAGGTTCTGGGCTAGGTTCAAAGAACGATTCACCCTCGACGAAAGAAAAAGCGCTGGGAGCATCTATCTCTACGTTATAGGTGAATACTTGGTCAAAAACCTCTCTTTGGGTGATGATTGTGGCGGTGATCTTCAATAGCCCTCCCGGGGGCACCGCGCTGGTGGTGGGGATCCGCTCAGGCAGGGTCCACCGCCGAACGTACTGATTTTGTACTGGATTGAAAAGGTCGGACGCACCTGATTGAATAGGTGCCCTTAGCTCAATGGTTTCGCAAGCCCAAGATTGGTCGTAGCCAAAGAGCGGATTCTCGTATGGCTCTTCAAATAGTATCTCAGGGAATTGTAGTTTGAAAGTTTCGAAAGCCAATGGATCTGGTGAGTAGATATCCCTTCCATTGTGGGCATAGGTGATGAAGCCTTGGTCGACATAGAGTTCTCCGGCTGCTGCAACCGCTGCGCCACCCAGTACTTGCGAGTGCTTGATAAAATCCAACTCTGGATCCTTGGTCGTAGAGAGAAAGATATTGCCCATACAATCCATGACGTAGCTACCTCTTTCATCACCGAAAATGTCGACAAGCTCCTCCCGGGAGTTACGTATGACATTGTCCACAGGGTCTAGTATGATCTGATAATCCTTGCGGGCTTCAAAATCTTGCAAGTAGGTCAATTCAGCACCTTCTTGCGCGTCCATTAACCATTGGCCATCAGGCATACGGAAGAGGTCGTAGCCAGGTCCGCTGTCATACCCGGGAGTCGGGAAATTGGGTCCGATCAAATCCGAAACCTCGAGCCCTCTTTGATTAATGGTTTGCTGGAAGGCCTTATTGCCAAGGAGGATATGATTGTCCCCTTCCGGTCGCCATAAGTACTCGCCACCACCAGTCACCCGTCCGGCATTCCGGCCGCCAAAATTTCGGTTGGTCAATCTTATTGCTTTACCCTGTACATTGGGATCCAACTTGTTCCAATTGGCGATAGATAGCCAACCCCCATCAATAATCGAATAGCACATGTCCCTGAGAACATCCTCTAGGATATTCCCTTTCTCCGTCATTTCCTTCCACGAAAATCGCCCACGCGTGGGTGTGGCCTCCTTTTCGTTGAAAGGGTGGCTGATCACCACAAAGAGTTCGAATTCCCCATCGTCATTCACAATCGTTCCTGCGGCCCACTGGGCGTACACACCAGTGATACACTCACTATTTCCCATCTGGTGGGAAAGCTCGTCGGCAGTGCCAACAAAAGTGTCCAGAAATTCCTCGAGAGAATAAGCGGCGCGCTGCTCGACATCAACGTAACGGACCGTGATCTCCCGCACCTCTTCGTAGAGCTTGCACTCCTTATCACAGTTGCTACTAGGAGGAAACAATTCTAG
>JBCCXG010000395.1:0-6095 GCA_039191945.1 Bacteroidota bacterium | reverse complement strand
GAGAACCCGCACTGCTCCGCGATGCCTATGATCGAATATTTATATCCTTCCGACTGTACTTTCTTCAGGAAGGCGTCCAAACGATAGTTATTTACGTAGTCATAAAAGCTCTCTGTATTACTCAACCAGCATTTGGGCGTCAGCTTTTATGACTACGTAAATAACTATCGTTTGGACGCCTTCCTGAAGAAAGTACAGTCGGAAGGAGATAAATATTCGATCATAGGCATCGCGGAGCAGTGCGGGTTCTCTTCGAAAAGTAGTTTTTACAGAGCATTCAAAAAGAAAAACGGACGCTCACCGTCCGAGTACTTCGACAAAAAATAGGCTTGCCACGTCTGAGGCTGTTGAGACTTGATCGGGTTAAGATTCCACAACTCTCTGTACAGGCCTCTCTTCTATCCCACATTACGCTTAGTGGGACAGGCCCCCTTGGCATTTCTTGAAATTTCACAACAAGACACGATTGCTTTGGATCAACCGAAAACACTCGAAATAGCGATAAATGAAAAAGATCTACTTACTCATGGGATGCACGCTGCTCTGCGCTAGCATCTACGCACAAAGTGTCTCACGCAATGAAGATGTACTATCCCTTTCACTGGGCTATGCAAGTGGGGCCTTCCAGGACCAGGTATTCTCTCCACTGACTTATGATATCAGAGGCACGGCTGTGGGGTTGGGCTATACCAAACATACCAGAGGCGGCGATCAGATAGTCATTCACCTGGACTTTGTCACCTCTTTGTTGTCCTCCGATCGCTCCGACAAACATGATACCGACAACTATCAGGGCATCCTCATGGCCAACTACCTACACCATCTCAATCCTGGCAAGGGTGCATGGCAGTTTTTGGCAGGCGGTGGATTCCAGTCTTATTTGAACGCATCGTTCTTCGACGGTACGGAGTCCATTGCGTTCTTGGGACTGCATGCCTTCAATATTGCAGGCAAAGTCACATATGATCTATCAGAAAGGCATCAGTTCGCCGCAGCACTGCAAATCCCAGTATTCGGACAATTGGTGAGGCCTCCTTACACCGGATGGAACAAATTCATTCAAGAAAATGAGGACACCCCTCTACGCATTTTTACCTCGGGCAACTGGACCTCTTTTCAGGACTTCTTCGGCCTCAACCTCGCGCTCAACTACTACTATCGACTGTCCGATAGATGGAGGCTGTTGATGCAGTACGATACGCGGTTTTATCGAAGTAGCACCACTGAAATAACTAACATTCTTGCGGCCAACCTGCGCGTCGGAGCAACCTTTAATATCTAAGCACATGAAAAAATACTACGTCATAGTTTTACTAGCCGTCACCTTCTCATGTAAGGAGGTGTTCTTTGAAACTGAGCCTTCCAATGATCCAGAGACCAATTTTGAACTCTTCTGGACGGATTTCAATGAACGGTACAGCCTATTTGGTGTGCGGGGTTGGGACTGGGACAGCATCTATGCGGTGTACCGTCCACAAGTCAACCCCAATACCACTAATCAGGAGCTTTGGGTCATGTGCAAGGCCATGATCGCCTACCTCGACGATAGCCACACCTTTATCTTCAGTCGAGATGAAAAATATATGATTGACGGTGAAGAGGAATACTTCTTCGCATCTGGAAGCGAAACCCATGACCAGACAGAAAGGGAATTTAGCATCGACCTCATCAGGGACGCTTACCTGGAAGATTTGCGGGACTTGTCGTTTGATACGGACATCTATTTATCCGGGAAAATCAGTGGTGAAAATATCGGTTACATCTACTTTGATGCGGTGGACGTCGAAGACGATCGCTACATGGATTTACTTCTGGAGGGGCTGGAGGATAGCGATGCGCTCATCATAGACATCCGACAGAATGGCGGCGGCAATGATATCGTAGCCGCAGAGTTTGCGAGTCGATTCTCGGACAATACCTCGCTCACTTTCACGGTGGAAGAAAAGGCGGGCCCCGGTCCCAATGACTTTTCGCCGAAAATTCCCTTTCATGCCCCACCACCCCGGGGACGACACTATACAAAACCGATCGTTGTTTTGACGGACAACTTCACTGTAAGTGGGGCAGAGATCTTCCTCTGGTACATGAAGTCATACGATCATGTCACACAAATTGGAACATCAACCTCGGGGGATTTTTCGGATACCAGCATGAGGCGATTTTTACCCAATGGCTGGCAGTATCAATATTCTATCATGAAATACCTCTCACCTGACGGGCAATCGCTCGATGGCCTGGGACACCGGCCAGATATTGAGATCAGGAACAGTGAAGCCGACATTGCAGCCGGCAAGGACGTGGTCCTTGAAAGAGCAATGCAGTATCTGGAGGAGGAGCTAGGGATTTAAGAAAACTACTAGCTCCCGCACCTGCTGCGAAGAGCCCAGACCAAGAATCGCGGGATGAATTCACAGATCCTAAAATAAAAACCAAAATGTCCCCCGGATTTATTCCGGGGGGCCCAAGCCCTGGGCTACAACGTTAGGGTCCTTTGGATGTAATATCGGAGCCAGGACTCCAACCGCTCCTTATCTCCGCAGTATCAAACCACTACCCACACTTTGGGAGAGCGCGGATCAAAATCCTGAGATCACAAGGGTGAGACTCCGGGTGATCCTAAGATAGGTTTCCGCGCAACCCCACCTACAAGTCCATCCAACGCTTGAAATCCGACACCCGATCTCGGCTGACTATCACTTCCGCGTCGCAATCTGGAGCCAATCGCAATAGCAATCGGCTATTGAAGTAGCTATGGATCTCCTTGATAGCAGCAAGCGATACCAGGAGCTGTCGATTGACACGATAAAACTCCAGTGGATTCAATAATCCTTCCAACTGATCCATCGTATAGTCTAGAGGGTATTTCCGCCCCTCCTTTACTACCACATAGCACATCCCATCGTTGTACTGGAAATAGGCGATCTCCGGGATCAAAACAGACTGATATTGGTCTCCCAGCTTGACAAGAAATCGCTGTTTGAAATCACCCGTAATGATCTTCTGCAAGTGCCCAAAGTCTTGCTCAGGTGAAGTCAGATCGCCACCAGGCTCACTTTTCTTAAGTTTCTTGATGGATGCTTCTAGCTCCGACTCTTCGATCGGTTTGAGCAGATAGTCAATACTATTGAACTTGAACGCTTTGATCGCATAGTTATCATAAGCCGTCGTGAAAATCACCGGGACATTGACCTCTGCCACGTTCAACAAGTCGAAACCCGTGCCATCGTTCAGCTGGATATCGAGGAAGAGCACATCTGGGGGGCTGTTATCCCGAAGCCATTCCTTACTGCTCTTGACCGAATCGAGGATTCCCACAATTTCCATCTGAGGATCAACCTTCGCAATCATGTGCTTCAGTCGCTCCGCCGATAGGCGCTCATCCTCCACAATCAATGCCTGCATCATGCAAATCTAATTCCACTCAGTACCGGCAGCTTGACCGTGAAGAAATTGTCATCCTGAGTGATAATCACTGCCCGCTCCGTCTGTAACTCGTATTGGCTTCGTAGATTTTCTAGTCCCAACCGGGTAGAACCTTCGCCCGCACCTTTCTTTTTGACTTTGTTCCGCACGACCAGGTATTCCCCATCGACGTAGATCTTCACGGACAAAGGTTCGATGCGCGAAAATTGATTGTGCTTCTCCGCATTTTCAATCAGCATTTGCAATGATAGTGTGGGCACGTAGCAGTCGTGATACCTGGGATCGATGTCGATCAGTACATGCAAACTTTCCTCATGCCTAATGCGCAAAAGGTACAAATAGGACTGTAGGATCTCCAGTTCCTTCTTCAGGCTGCTCATGGACTCTTGTCGGTTATCGAGGATGTATCGGTACATCCTGGAGAGTTCGCTGAGAAACTTGCTGGCCTCCTGCGGTCTAGTGTCAATCAGTGACTGCAATACACTGAAGCTGTTGAATAGGAAGTGCGGATTCACCTGGTTTTTCAAATTCACATATTGACTTTGCAGGAGCTCCTTCTGCATCAAGGCCTTGTCGCGCTCCATCTGCTTTGCTTGACCTTGTGTAATGCGAAAGATCCGCTCACCGATGATCAGCCAAGCGAGTACCTGGCCCTGAAAGCTCATCCGGATAAAGGCGTCTAGGCTATCTGCCGGATCGCATACGATGAACTGCGACTTGATGCCGTACTCGGAAAACCAACTGAAAAACACCACCAGCGGTAGGGTGACCAACGTGAGAATGCCCGCTAGGCGTATGTGCTGGGAGTATCGTGTGAAGTCAATGTGCTTTGCATTGAGCCTGACCAGTAGCCAGTCCAGCAGCTCCAGGATCCCCAGTACGATGACAATGACGTAGACAATGAAGATGGAATCAAGGGTACCAAACGTGATGATATCATAGAAGCTGTCTGAGGAGTTGACATGAAAGAAAAAGTAGATAAAGAGCGCCACCAGGAGGCGGATACCGTACTTCTTATAAATCTTCATGCCGCGCAGCTTAAAAATAGGAAATTAACCCTCGTAGCGTTTTCGACCCTGCGGGGGTTAATTAATCATTCAATCTACCCTAAATCACTGATTCTTACTAATCTGAGGAGAACCATCACTGGCCACAGTGAAGGAGGTACTCTTCATTTCCCGACCCCACCGGCCAACGCCGTCGATCATCAGCGTACTCGTACCTTCATAGCCAGGACTGGCTTTAACGGTCAATAAGTAGGCATCAGCCTCATCTTGAATAGGAGATAGTGCAATGTCTAGTCCCTCTTTGGTCTGCACTGAGGGTGCTTCCAGCTTTACTTTTCGCAAACGCTTGGATCGCAGGTAGTATACCTTGGTCTCGGCCTGACCACCTGTCAGGTTCAGCTCATGGTTATCCATTTTGATCAGGATACCTTGCTTGGGAAGGTCCTGGGAAATTGCGCCACTGCCGGCGACAAAAAGTACTAAGACGGTGAGGAGGAGTGTCAATCTGCTCATGTGTGAATGTGTTTTTTGGTGTCTATGCTCTAAGAACGCTTTCAATTACCACCCTGGGCCTCCGAAAATGTTGAATCGTCGATAAACCCCCTTCAATCGTAGGGTGGTAGGCTCGAAGAGCGGACCATGACATTCAGTAGATAAACTCAAAGGCGCTGTGATATGCGCCCTGCTGCTGGAAGTACTGGATCAGCTGATCGTAAAAGTCGTTGGTCGACAGGGTAGCGGAGTCACCAATGATGACCAGCTTGTGTCGGGCCCTCGTCATGGCCACGTTTGTACGACGGATGTCCGAGAGAAAGCCAACTTCCCCCCGATCGTTGCTTCGGACCAGGTCGATCAGCATGATATCTCGCTCCTGCCCCTGGAAGGCATCTACTGAGTTGATCGTCAACTGACCGGTGATCGCTTCGAACCAGTCGTAGGATCTGACTTCCTGTCTCAGCAACTCTACATGTGCCTTGTAGGGGGCAATCAATCCGATGGAGCTTTGACGTGCCTCTGCACTATCGTTGAGAAGCTTGTCAAGATAGCGAAGGGTAAAGTTGGCCTGCTCCTTGTTAAAAGTGCTCAACGTTTCTGGGTTGATTTCCTCCCCATAACCGCACCCTGCGGTATCAATAAATGCAATCGGATCCGAAAACAGGACCCGTCGCTGAGCAATGATATCACCATCTTTGATCCCACCCCCGTAGAAGTAGTCGTTGGAATACGCACCGATCCTTGGGTGCATGCGATATTGCTCATTGAGCATCGTGGCAATGGGGTACTTATTGATCGTCCGTTCGAAGATGGTTTCGCTAAGCCCTGCCCTCCCGGCTTCCAACGATTTGACAGTTGGGGGCAACTGTTGGTGATCGCCAGCCATAATGACGCGCTCGGCCTTCATAATAGGGACCCAGGCAGCCGGCTCCAGTGCCTGTGACGCCTCATCGATGAACACTGTTTTGAACTGACGATTGCGTAAGTAGTCGCTATTGGATCCGATGAGGGTACAAGCGATGACCTGGGCATCCTGTAGTAATTGGTAGATCATGTGATCCTCTAAGGCCATGGCGTCCTCCTTGAGCTTGCGGGCTTCATCCAACAATAAACGGCGCTGCTCTCGCTCCCGTCCCCCAAACTTGCGCTTGTACTTCAGCCCCATCTGCT
>JBCCXG010000394.1:0-6104 GCA_039191945.1 Bacteroidota bacterium | reverse complement strand
TCACCAAATTCGTCGATCATTTCATCCCAGAGATTGATGAAAGTGATGTCTCGCTCTGGACATAGATAAGAAAGCAAATAGTTGAGCTCCTCGTATTTTGGCCTCAAAGCGAGACGCGCTGGACTGGGCTTAGGAGAGGTGAGGTAGATGGGCGTGTCGGGCAGTTGGCGACGGATGACATGGAATAATGTCTTCATATCTGCCAGAACAATGTCCACGGATTTACCCTCGGCAAGATCGTTGTCTCCCTCGTAGATAAAAATCTTGGAGGGCTTATGAGAGAGTACGAGTTCGTTGGCAAAGTAGATGAGGTCGCTGGTCTGCGAGCCTTCAAATCCAAGGTCAAGGATTTCTGCCCTATCAGGCAAATCGTCAAGATCTGAAAGACCGTTGAGGTGTGCACTGCCGGTGAATATGATCGGCGATTTCGGGTGTTTTTCAAGCGCGCTTTGCAGGGTTGCATTGACGACGTCATGATATCTCTCCGGGTCTTGTCCGAAGGCTGAGCAGAGGGCGAAGGAAGTAATGAGCAGAATGGTCAGTAGTGGTGTGATCTTAAGGCGGTACATCGACAGTGCTTGTTTTTCTTAGTCCTTTGTTGTTTTAGTTAGCATCGACCATTGGGGCCGAAGTATACAAGTAGTCTTAGGAAGGCATGGGCGGTGCTGGGCGTGAGGTACGCAATGGATAGTAATGATTTCTATCTAAAACGTTAGATGCAATGATAGAACATCGAATGGAAATATCCTAAGAATGAACAGGAATTTTAACGTAGTGAGTATGCGATAATCGCGCACAATCGGTTTTAAAGCAAAAAACGACAGCTTCTGGCCGTCGTTTTTTGTTGTAAAAAATGGAAATCTATTGTCTTCAATCCTTTTTCAGGAGATCTCGAATCTCTGTCAATAGTACCTCTTCTTTTGGTGGAGCAGGTGGCGCAGCAGGTTTTTCCTCCTCCTTTTTCTTCAGGTTATTCATGCCTTTGATCATCATAAATATGGCGAAGGCAATGATGATGAAGTCGATGGCCGTCTGGATAAAGTTGCCATAGTTGATTGTGACAGCTTCGGCTGCGACTTCTCCGCCTTCCATGACCGCTTCCTTGATCGTCAATTTTAAACTGGTGAAGTTGACTCCGCCCATCAGTAAACCTAAGGGGGGCATCAAGATATCGGCCACCAGCGACGACACGATTTTGCCAAAGGCGCCGCCAATGATGATACCCACAGCCATGTCCACGACATTGCCACGCATGGCAAATTCTCGGAATTCTTTAGTAAAGCTCATTCGTAGTATTTGGTTTTGGTTTGACCTGAAAAGTTATGCTCTTCGGGCTCAATTTTCCAAAGACTGGATGTGAAACTTCTGGTCTTAAGCTGCTGGCAACAAGCGGTTTGAAATACAAAAAGGGTGACTACAATCGTTGTCACCCTTTCTCTAGGCACGAACTACCTCGTTGCGGGAGTTGTGATATTTTTATTCCTCCATGCTGCGCTTTACCATGAAATAATAAATCAGGAAGCCAGAGGCGATAGATACAGCCAGTACACCAAACGGCAAAGGCGAGTCACGATAGTACTCAATGTAATTAATGATGATCAGGCCAATGCCGCCGCAGAGGATGATCAGTCCCCACTTTAGGGAGGCATATTTATTTTCTGATTTGTGGCTTTGGAAAAGGCTGCCTGCTTCTTGGCTGATTAGCCCTTTTTCAATCAACTTCTTTTTCAATCTGTAGTCGGTCATGGTTTTGATGAGATAACCAATGGTCAAGCCAATCGTACCCAGTACACCGATCGGCAGCAGGAATTCAAACATATCGTCCATTCTAATTCAGTTTTGACTTTTGTAAATTCGTTTGATCATGTGACAAACCCAAGGGACTCATATGTTGCAAGGGCGATGAAAATTTTTTTTCTGCAACCTTTAGTCAGTAGCCTTTGTCAACTGCAGTACGAATATGGATGATAAGGAAATGGTATCGCGGGTTGCCGGCGGTGATGAACTGGCCTACCGACAGTTTATTAAGCAATACGAGCGGTTGGTCATGCATATCATCATACGCATCATTGATGATCCCAATGACCGCGAGGAAGTGGTACAGGATGTTTTTGTCCGTGCCATCGATAAGATTGGGAGCTTCGGCTTTCAATCCAAGTTGAGTACTTGGGTTGCTACTATCGCGTACCGTCACGCGCTCAACGTGGCCAAAAAGAACAAAAAGTGGAACGAAATGCAGGACCTCGATCAAGTGGCATTCAAAGAGGGCGCACTGGTGCCGGGCTTCGAGCAGGAAGATATCAATCGTTTTGTACACAAAGCCATTGACCAATTACCTTTACCTTATCGTTCGATTTTGACCATGTATCATCTGGATGGTTTTTCCTACCCAGAGATTGTGGAAATGACTAAGATGCCGGAGGGGACAGTTAAAAACTACCTTTTTCGGGCTAGAAAAAAATTGAAAGAGCTTTTAGAACCGTTTGTAGAAAAGGAGGTGCTATTAGGATGAAAAAGCAGGAAATAGATAAGCAACTCGCACAGCAGGAAAAGGCTCCCGCGGGTTCACTCTACGGGACGATCATAACGGCACTTGAAGAGGAGCCTATGGTGCCCACGAGTCATACCTTGACCGATGGTGTCTTGCATAAACTCTCTCTGCGCAAAGAGCAGTCGAAGAGACGGTATTGGCTTTTCGTGCTCCTCATTACTACTTCCTTTGTAGTCGTCGGATTTGGTAGTTTGGTGATTTTCATGGGCTGGGAGAGCTTCCGAGAGATCAAAGACCTCTCCATCTACGGCATCTTGATTGGACTGATGGTGGTACTGATCCAGTACCTTGATGACAAACTATTGAAAAGGGACCTTAAATTTTCGTAAGGTCCAGCGATCCGTCGTCTTCGTATTTTCCGCTTTCAATGCGCTGCAGGCCCTCCGTCTCATAGCAGTATTCATAGGCCCAGCAGTTGAGTGCTTGACCAGTTTCGGGCATGGTGATGGTCACAAGGACTCGTCGGTATTCGGGATTGTGTTCATGCACCCCTTCAAAATCATCCAGTTTGGCCAGGACATCCATTTGATCGTTGACCTCATAGATTTCTCCAAAAATCTCTGCCGACTCCTCTGAGTCAAACTTTGCTCCAGGGTACCGGCCCACGTCATACAGTCGGCCGGAGGCTACCCCCCGCCCAAGGTAAAGTAGTGCCGAGACCCTAAGCTCAGGGATGTGCGAATGAAAAGATGACTTTAGGAGTCCGTATACAAATAGGTTGTCACTCATTTTGAGCCTTTACATTCTTGTAGTTCGGCAATCGCAGCAAGTGCGTCTTTCCTTGCTCTTTCGGCCTCGACAGCTCTTGTTTGCGCGATCTGGGCTTGTCGGTTAGCCATCTCCGCATGCTGCGCCGCTAAGGCCTGCTCTCGGCTTGCCTCCCTTAGTGCCTCCTGCGCATAGCTGGATTGGATTTGGCATAAAACAGCAAAAAATATGGTCGTCAATACCAATACGCCCATGGCGATCCAGTAGTAGAGTTTACTTTTCATGGGGGTGAATAGCTTTACGTAGTTGGGGAAAAATAAAGAATCTTACGATTATATCCGTTCTTCGAACTGCTGCTTTTTTATCTGCGCGGCCCGGGCGGAATAGGACATCAGCAGCAGGAGTCCGACGAGGATCCCACCGATCGAAATGAAAACCAGTACCTCGGCCAGTTTGAGAAGGAACCGTTGATGCGCTGGGGTGATGCCGCCAATGAGTCCCGAGATGACGAGCATCGCGCAGCTAACATAGAGGGCGGTAAGCGATCGGTTCAGTCTGCTCAGTTGGCGGATTTTGGCTTTGACTATTTCGCGGTTGGCCTTTTCGTCTGTAATGAGCATGGCCAATTCATTGCTTAGGCCCATGGCCAAGTTGGAAGTGGACATGATCAATAATCCTACACCAGGTAAGAGCGTGATCGGAAAGAACCATTCGGTCATTGCCATGAATCAGGAAGATTTGCTGTTGATCTTCTGCGTGGCCATTGTACTTCGCGATTGCATCAGTTTCAATTTAAGCACTTTTGTATTTGTCCCGGGTGTTTTTCCTTGATCGCTGCCGCTCCAACCCATTGTTACTCATTAGTTTTGGCTGGCGGATAGATTTGCTACTATTTTCAAATTTGATACTAAAACCCAATGGCCAAAGAAATAGCAGTAGGTATAGATATTGGAGGTACACTCACCAAAGTCGGTCTGGTGGACCGGGAGGGCAACCTCTATGGCACAACGGATTTCCGCACCAAGCACAGCCCAAAGTTCAGTGACTACTTGGACACACTGGTGAATAAAATTGAGGAGCTGGAGGCGGCATTTGATGGGGAATTCGAGATCAAGGGAATGGGTGTAGGGGCCCCCAATGCCAACTACTATCGAGGTACCATTGAGCATGCGGCGAATCTTGCCTGGAAAGGGATCGTTCATTTTTCAGAAGAGTTGAAAAAGAAGCGTGCGTCGAAAGTCTACATCACCAATGATGCCAACGCCGCTGCGATCGGTGAAGGGATCTACGGTAATGCCGTAGGGATGAAGGATTTCATGGTCATCACCTTGGGCACGGGTTTGGGTAGCGGAATCGTTACCAATGGGTCGCTGATCTATGGACATGATGCACAGGCGGGGGAGTTGGGACACGTCATGGTGGAGCCTGGTGGTCGTGTGTGTGGCACCGGGCGTAGAGGATGCCTGGAAGCCTATGTTTCTTCGACGGGCATCAAGCGTACCATCTATGCCCTACTCGCAGATTCTATCGAAGAGTCGGTCTTTCGCAGCATCGCTTTCAATGACATTCATGGAGAGGAGATTACCAAGGCGGCCGAGGACGGAGATCCGATCGCTCTGGAGGCCTATCGATTTACCGGTGAGATGCTGGGCAAGCAGCTGGCCAACTTTGTGGCGTTTTCGCACCCAGAGACCATCTTTCTTTTAGGAGGCCTGGCAAAAGCAGGCAAGTGGATCTTTGATCCGACCCGTCAATACTTTGAGGAAGCGGTTTTGCCTTATTACAAAGGTAAGGTTCGTATCGAGCCTAGCGGTATGATAAAGAAGAACGCCGCGATTTTGGGTGCCGCGGCGCTGGTCTGGGACCAAGAAAAGTGATTTTTTGTTAAAGTATGGATCAATTTGGGAGCATTACCCGTTGATTCACTGAATGTACTTCTCCAACATCATTCAGTAGGAGTGAAGAAAAAAATTCCGTAATTTGAAAGCTTAAGCCTTTTGATTACGTTTTAATCAGGAAATCTAGGAATTATGTCAATTAGAATAGTGGTGCTTGCAGCGGTCACGATGGTCCTTACCAGCTCCATCGCGCAGGCAAATGTACCGGTGCAGGATGATACGTTGCAGGTCTTGAAACCACTTCCTGAGCATGAGAACTCACTCTTCGTGATCCTCAATCTGCTCAATCAATACCACTACCGAAAACAACCCCTCAATGACTCGATTTCCGGAGTGATTTTTGATAACTACGTGTCCTCACTGGATCCTAACAAGGTATACTTTCTACAATCGGAGATTGATTATTTTGGGAAGTATCGCACGCAGCTAGACAACGAACTCAAATTGGGGAACCTTGACTTCGCCTATCAATTGTTTGGCCTCTATCGGGAAAAGGCCCTCAAGCGACTCCAGCAGTTGTCGGACTTTACTTCTACTGAGTTTGATTTCATGCGTGAGGAAAAGTATGAAGCAGATCCGGATAAGCTGGTGTGGGCTACAAGCTACGACGAACTCAATGATCGTTGGCGTAAGCTGCTCAAAAATCAGGCCCTCAACCTGAAGTTGTCTGGCAAGGAGTGGGAAGACATTCGAAAATTGTTGGCCTCGCGCTACGAGCGGTTGGAAAAGGCCATTTATCAATATAAGAGTGAAGACGTTTTTCAGCTGTACATGAACTCCTTCACCCGCAGTTACGATCCCCACACCAGTTACTTCTCTCCGATAGCAAAGGAAAACTTTCAGATTGAAATGAGCCTGTCGCTGGAAGGCATCGGCGCTCGACTCATGCAGCAGTTGGATTACACTTTGGTGGCCAGCGTGGTGCCGGGGGGACCCGCTTTCAAGAG
>JBCCXG010000393.1:0-6108 GCA_039191945.1 Bacteroidota bacterium | reverse complement strand
GGCGGTTGGTATTTATGTCGGACAATTAATCGAGAATAACATGAAAAGGATCATCATTATGTGCGTATTGGCCGTGGCAGTTGCCAGTTGTGCAGTCGTAAGGCAAGGAGAGATTGGGGTCAAGCGGAAACTGGGCAAGCTCAGCGAGAAGACCTATGACGCAGGTGCCGTGGGATTTAACCCTTTTACCACCACTATTATCAAACTACCCTTGCAGACGGTCAATGTACAAATCGCTGCGGACCTTCCGTCCAAAGAAGGTTTGAACGTCGGAGCCGTGATTTCTATCCTCTATCGAGTCAAGCCAGAGGACGCCATAAACATCATCGAGAATGTGGGTACGAACTATGAGAATGTATTGATTACCAGTGTATTCCGATCTGCCGCCGCCGACGTTTGCTCCCGGTTCTTTGCCAAGGACATGCACACGGCGCAGCGAGCGGTGATTGAGCGGGAGATTGCGGAGCGTATGTCGAGTTTGCTGGCGGACCGGGGCTTTGATATTGAAGCCGTACTACTCAAGTCGATTGAGCTACCCGCGGGCCTTGCTCGTGCTGTGGAGGAAAAACTGGAGGCGGAGCAGGATGCGCAGCGCATGCAGTTTTTGCTGGAGCGGGAACGGTTGGAGGCCCAAAGAAAGCTGGTGGAAGCGGAGGGTACGCGGGATGCACAAAAGGTCCTTTCGGAAGGCTTATCAGATCAGATCTTGAGGTACCAAGCCATTGAAGCGTTCAGAGAGCTGTCAAATTCACCCAACTCTAAGGTGATCATCACCGATAGCCAAACGCCGATGATCATACAAGAGTCGGGAGACAATTAATCAATAGAAGGTCGGTCAGTAACGTCTGACTCGTAAATAGGCTGGTCGTAGTGCCTCACTGCGGCCAGTTTTTTTTGACAGAGAACCCAAAAATAGGATCGCCACTACTTTTAAGATTGACACCCGTATTGTCAAGAGGCTAAGATCTCCAGAGGCCGGAACTTGTTCAGCCAAAAACCTAAAATCTCAAAAACCTAAAACCCAACAACTCAAAAACTACTATCAACTCCTCAACTAGAAAAGGCTCAGGGATAGAGGCGCTGTCTGAGCTGACGCATGCATGTGGGAGGGGTAGAGGGGCGGCAAGCGAGCGCTGAAAGCCCGCCGTGAAGTAGAGAGTGGATGAATGGTTTTTGATGGTCTCACCTTCCTTCTCTCACTTCACGGGAGCCCAAAAAAAACCCTTAAGCCAGGATCTGTGCCGTGTGATCTTTGGTTTTTACCTTTTCGATGACTTCCGCAATCTTGCCATCCTCGTCGATGACGAAGGTGGTGCGCAAAGTGCCCATATAAGATTTGCCGTACATCTTTTTCTCGCCCCAGGTGCCATACTGGTTGTGGATCGTGTGATCAGTGTCGGCCAATAGCGAGAAAGGTAGCTCTTGTTTGGTGATGAATTTCTGATGGGAGGTCTCGGAGTCTTGGCTCACGCCGAGCACTACATATCCTTGCTTCTGCAGCACCTCGTAGTTGTCCCGCAAGTTGCAAGCCTGGGCAGTACATCCAGGGGTATTGTCTTTAGGGTAGAAATAGAGGACCACTTTTTTGCCTTTGTAGTCTGATAGTTTCACGGTATTGCCATCCTGATCCTTGCCTTCGAAGGCTGGGGCGGGATCACCTGGTTTGAGTGTAATCATGAGTTCGAAATAGTTTTCTGATAAATACGTGTGTTGCCGGCGTTGTCGGTAACTTCCAGTATAAACTCACCATCAAATGACTTGTTCAGTTCATCGGCGCTTTCTAATCTGCTTCTTTTTGCGTCGTATTTGAGCAATAGCCAATCGCCATTCAGGGTGGCTTTGTAGGAGGCAACTCCGGATAGGTCATCCCCGATTCGAAAGATCAACTTGGAGGCGTCGAGCCGGATCACACGGATTTGTGGTGGTGTAGTGTCTTCTTTGATCGTGTAGGTGCCAAGATCCCTGGTGAGAAACTGGACGGTTCCCTCGTCCCACTTTCCGCCCTTGAAGGCATAGTTACGGCCAGATTTGACGTAGACGTGCGACTGGTCGGAATAGGATCGTTTAGGGCGGAGGGTGACCTCCACATTTTGACGGAAGGCACTCTCCCGGTTGCGAAACCGGAAGATTTCTTCATTCAGCGTCTCTTCTTTTTCAAATCTCAGGTAGAGGGTGTCGAACAGATCGCGTGGGCCGAACGACAAGTTGATGTCGGGATTGAAGAACTGAAACTCCTGCCCACTGGGCACCATGGTCTGGAAGTGTGTTGCCATCTTTCTGGTATCAGCGAAGATGGTATCAGGCAGACCCTTCCGCAGGTCCCAGAGAAAGTAGCGTTTCGCTGCGGTCTCGTGATAGGGCGCCACCTTATACTCTAACGCATTCGCATCAACGGTGATGAGAGAATCACTTGACTGTAGGTGCAGGTAGTTGCCTTGCAGTTCAAAGCGGGCGATCTCAGGCGTAATGGGATATTGTATTTTGCGTTGATTGACCGATTTGGTAAAAGTCGCCACGTTACCATAGGAGTCAATCAAACTCAACTCGAGATCGCGGGGCGCTTCATCGAAATACAGGCCATCGTTGGTGGTGAGGTAGAAGCTCAATTGGTTGCCATCATCCCGGTAGAGCTTGTTGAATTTGCGACGCTTTCGCGCATAAGTCGGATAGTTCATATGCACGATGATGTTGCGCATCTCGCCATACGAGATGTTCGTTTTCTTCTGGTGGAAGACGGTATCACTATCCATCGTCAGGATGATCTCAGGTATGCCGTTGCGAGCACTCGACCCGTTGTGTCGATCGAGGTATTGCATTTCTATGCCCACGCGGCCTTCCAATACGAGTGGCTTGGTGAGCCGGTAGCCTTCATCTGTATTGTCTACCGTAAACTCATAGCGGCCAAAGGCGCCGTTGATGCGAGCGTCTCCGTCCAATGAGACAAAGGCCACTCTTTGCAGCGTAGGACGGATATTGTCGGTCACTTCTTTGAATCCAAACTTGAGTGGATCAAGTACCCGTGCCTGCGGATCCCTGATTTCAAAATGGAGGTGGGGCCCCGAAGAGGAGCCCGTATTGCCTGAGTAGGCGATGATCTCTCCCTGACGAAAGGTAAATCGGTCGGAGGGTGGAAATAAGTCGATGAAGTACTTTTCTCGGCGGTACTGATTGGAGATGAGGTACTCTTCCAAATGTGGAGCGAACCGATCCAGGTGTGCGTAAACTGAGGTGGTGCCATTGGGGTGCTGCATATAAAGCACGTGACCAAATCCGCCGGCCTGCACGCGGGCCCTGGAAATGTAACCATCTGCTGCCGCGTACACCGGCAGGCCAATGCGACCGCCCGTACGGATATCAATACCCCCGTGAAAGTGGGTACCTCGCATCTCACCCATGGTACCCGCTAAATAGTTAGTACCGCCCGGATTGATTGGAAACAGGTAATAGTCTTCTGTGGTGAAAGACTGCCCCACCGATGGTGCTATGGTACATAGTATGAATAGCAGGCCCAGGGTATACCTGACCCACGGCACTAGCTGGTGTGCCTTCCTTCTTCCGCTCATTGCCGTTAAAGTAGCATCGTCACGCTGGAATCGGAAATCGGTCGTAGAAAAAATATATGAGCCGGAATAGGGAGGGATCAATGGAGTGAGTCGAATTGAAGAGCAGCGGGGCCAGGCCCTATTTGACTTCGAAATCAAACATCAGCTGATCCTCGAGGTAGCCTCGGAGGCGATCGCCGATCTGTACTGGACCGACACCTTTGGGGGTCCCGGTGAAAATGATATCCCCTGTCTTAAGTGTAATGAAATGGGAGATGTAGGAGATGATCTCGTCAATGGTCCAAAGCATCAGTGAGGTGTTCGCTCGCTGGACTTCCTGATCATTGAGTCGCAAGGAGAAGTTGGTATGCTGCAGGTCAAGGCCATCTTTTGAAATGAACTTCGAGATGGGCGCCGAACCGTTAAAACCTTTGGCGAGGTCCCAGGGTAGGCCCTTACTCTTGGCTTTTGCTTGTAGATCACGGGCCGTAAAGTCGATGCCCAGTCCGATCTCTTCGTAGTATTTATGGGCAAACTCGGGAGCTACGGACTTCCCTTCCCGTCGAATTTTGACCAACAATTCGACCTCATGGTGGATATCTCTCGTGAAATCCGGATAGTAGAAAGGTGCATTGTCTCGCAGTAATGCAGTGTCTGGCTTTTGGAAGATCACGGGGCTCTCCGGTCGCTCGTTGCCTAGTTCGTCAATGTGGGCGGCATAGTTGCGCCCTATGCATAGGATTTTCATGGTGTTGGGAGAGGATTTAGTGCACGAGGACTTCTTGTGGCTCTTCGATCTCAACGTGCCCGCGATCGTTGATCGCTGTAAGGTGGACTGTTTTGATCTCGTTGACCAGCAGGGGATCATACTTGGCTTCTATCCGGATATAATTCTCTGTGAAGCCAAACATCCGGTCTTCGCTGTTTTTTTCTACTTCGAACAAGACCTGATAGGTTTTTCCGAGGTGCTGCTCATAAAAGTGACGTCGCTTCTTCTCGGACAATGTCCGCAGCATCGTTGAGCGCTGTTGTCGGACCTGCTGTGGGATGACACCATCGAGTGCAAGGGCTTTTGTATTGGCCCGCTCGGAATAGGTGAACACGTGTAAGTAGGAAATGTCCAGCCCATTGAGCAACTCGTAAGTCGTCAGAAACTCTTCCTCTGTCTCTCCCGGGAAACCGGTGATTACATCCACGCCGATACAAGCGTGCGGCATGACGGCCTTGATGTGCGCGACGCGATCTCGGTAGAGTCCTGTCAGGTAGCGTCGATTCATCCGTTTCAGTATGTTATCGCTACCGGATTGCAAGGGTACGTGGAAGTGGGGCACGAATCGCTTGGAAGATGCCACATAGTCAATGATTTCGTTGGAGAGCAGGTTGGGTTCGATGGAGGAGATCCGGATGCGATCAATCCCATCTACCTCGTCCAGGGCCGCCACCAGATCTGCAAAGCGCTCTTTTCGGCGCCCATCGACTATGCCGAAGTCTCCAATGTTGACTCCGGTCAGTACAACCTCTTTGACATCGGTCTCGGCGATTGCTTGGGCTTGTAGCAAGATATTGGAGATGGTGTCGCTCCGGCTCTTCCCCCGGGCAAGCGGTATCGTACAAAATGCACATCCATAGTTGCATCCGTCCTGTACCTTGAGAAAAGTACGGGTTCTGTCCCCGTAAGAGAAGGCACTGTGAAAAGTGCGTGCATCCTGGATAGGACTCGCAAACACTTGGGGCGTGTGCGATGAGGTAAATTCCGTGAGGTACTCAAAGAGGCGAAACTTCTCCGCAGCTCCTAATACGGCATCTACGCCGGGTATCTCGCTGATTTCTTTTGGCTTCAACTGCGCATAGCAGCCCAGAATGAGGACGAAGGAGGCAGGCGAGATTTTCTTGGCTTCCTTTACAATCTTGCGGCACTTCTTATCCGCGTTGTCCGTAACGGAGCATGTGTTGATCACGAAGATGTCCGGGCTGTCGGTGAAGTCCACCTTCCGAAACCCCTTCTCTTCGAATAGTCTGGAGATCGACGAAGTCTCGGAGTAGTTGAGCTTACAGCCCAGAGTATAAAAGGCCACCCTTTGGTTCATGGCCGCAAAGATAGATAGGATTCAATTTTTCCAAGGCGCCGGGGTAGTCAAGAAGAGCTGATGGCAGTTTGTGGCGTCTGATGAAGTGGGTGGCCACAAGGACCACCTCTAAATACAAGAAGACCCGTCGTCATTTTTTGATCAAACTGATCAGAAACAAAAGAACCAACGCACCTGCTACTGCGGTCAAGACGCTGGCAAGGCTGAAGCCACCGGTGGCCGCGCCTGCAATGCCTAAGGCGCCTCCCAGCCATCCACCGACAAAACTGCCGATGATACCCACAATGATGTTACCCACGAGCCCGAAACCAGCTCCGCGAAAAATCTTGCCAGCGATCCATCCGGCAACGATTCCCAGAACCAGCCAAATGATGATACTCTCTAAAGACATAGTAGTTTGATGCTTGATTGTGGTAAAAAATTCATTGATCTAGGCAAGAAGGATGCTGCAGCACCGCACCTGGCCCTGCGGCTCTCTG
>JBCCXG010000392.1:0-6113 GCA_039191945.1 Bacteroidota bacterium | reverse complement strand
GTAGATTTTGGGCCAGAGTCTCAGCAGATCATCTCTTCCGTGCATCACCACATAGAGCTCGTCGTCTGAGTGATTCCAATCCATCCCGACGATGCTCCGGATGCCGGTCGCATAGCGCTCGCCATCTCTTTGGGTCATGCCCGTGCGGTTGGGTGGGAATTTCCAAACTCCTGCGTGGTCCGCCAACTGGGGACAAGGGTCCAGTCCCGGCTGCTCAGGCGTTCTCTTGGGACTTTGGCACGCATTGGATGGCGCACCAAATGGGACATAGAGGTTTCCTTCTTTATCAAAGGTCAACGGCTTAGCGACGTGCTCATGGCTTCCGTGCTCGTGATCATCATCCAAAACCAATTCCATCGGGCTCTCGGGCACCATGCTCCCAGGAGTGAGCTTATATCTGTAAACCTGGAGGTGGGTGCTGAAGTACAGATAGCCGTTGTGAATGCGCATGGCCGTCTGATAGCCGCCCCTGTCGGTTTTTGGGTAGATGGCAAATTTTTGAATCTCATCAGCCTGGCCGTCGCCGTCCTCGTCCCGCAACACCGCACAGCCCCCTTCCTCATCAGGGTATCGGAGCTTCACGTACACATCACCGTTATCATTGACGACAAGTTCCCTTGCCTTTCCTTTGATGCTGTCCACGAAGACCGATGCTGAGAATCCATTGGGAAGTAAAAGACCACCATTGATCGGCTCAGTGCTACGATTGGTGTCCTCCTTCAATGATCCGCAGGAAACGACCCATCCTAACCCTAGAGCGGTACATGCAAAAACGATAACTCTAATCACGCTCAAAACCCATCCCTCCTAAGTGTTCTCATTTTAAATCTCCTATCAGTAACTCGAGACATCTCAGCCAAAATGCCTTGTATTGATCCCAGTAGACGAAGTTGCAACCCCAGTGAGGTGCAGGATCAGAAGCATAGGCCAGGACCGAGCCCGATCCCACGTGACCCATCGCCAGAAGCGGATCGTCGTTGGGGACTGTTTTTATGAGTACCTCAAATCCTTCTCGCTCCAGGGTCTGGTTATAACCTAGAATCGGCGGAATCGCTGCTAGATCAATACCTTCAAAAAGACCTGCCGCTGACGCAGTGATCTCGACGCCGAATCCCTCGGTGTTTTCAACAATGTCTTCGTATTCAAGGCACGTAACTGGTAATACTTCTCGCAACCGCGTTCGGCCCCAACCTCCTTTGCCCATCTCACCCGTGAAGGAGAGCCAACCCCCCATGAACATTGCGTTGAGGCCACCCTCAATCGCCTCGACGGTCAGCCGAATCCGATCTGGAAAGGTCAGTATTTCTTTGCCAAACTTCTGTCGGTCAAAAAAGCTGGGCGCAAGCTGAAAGCACTTGGACTCTACATCACTAAAGATAATCACGTCGAAATCTGCCAGAATTCTTTCCCACTCACCCGGCGCTAGCTTATAGAAATCCCAGGAAGGCACTGAGACTACTTCATGCTCGCCGGAGGATTCCAAGGCATCTTTTAACCAATGGCCATAATTGAAAATATCAAGGCCCTTATGAGCATAGTTGAACGGACTCTCAGCGAATACAGGGCCGGTCATTACCGCCCAATCTCCTATGTAGTAGACGCGTGCCAATGGTTGGGTAATTCAATCGAGGAGGGTTAAGATAATCCAAATGTGTTCGAACACAAACTATTCTAATACCTATTTACAGGTTTTTATTTCGAAGGGATAAGAAGGTGCAAGTGTATTGCACTTAGCCCCGCCGAGTCATGAGTAACTGGGCGAAATGGGTACTTGGGGCATGGACCGGGCCTTAGTCGAAATAAAAAGACAAGGGTCCCGAAGAACCCTTGTCAATCAACCTAACCCAATGAAACTACCTACATGAAGTTCTTTATTTGCCCGCATCCAGCCACTGCAGGGCCAAATGCTTTTCTGCTTTGTCGAACGTGCGCACTTCCATGCCAGGTGTGAGCCAGTTGGCCAATTGCGCTGCGCGACGTATCCAATCTTTTGAGGTTATAAGCGCATACTTACGAACCACGCTGAGCGCCGAGGTTTTCATTTTCGCCAGCGCCTTGATGGATTTCCATTCTGCTAATCTGGGGATCTCGTCCACTTCATTGAGCAATCCAATTTTTTGATCGTACTGCTTGAGCTTTTGCAGTTTCGTTACGAGCTCTTGCAGCTGCTGGTGTCCTAAAGGGCTCTGATGAACTACCTGGTAATTGTCAGTGCCGTGGAGTTGGAGCATTTTGATCATTTTCTTATCCGTTTTGATATTGTCTTTGAATTACTGTCTGATAAGTTGAACGGTGGTCGTTGTGGGTAAAATGACGAGGAAGGCCAGAGAAAATGATCAATTCTTAATTTCGTTCGCGGTGTTTTGGTAAAAGCGATACGCTTGCGCCAGCGGGGAGGTCAATGCCATCAATCTTAGGGTTTACAATCACCGTTACACTTGATCACACTGAGCCTGCCTACCGGAAGGCAGGCCTGCCTATCAGAAGACAGGTCGGCCTTTGCCGGACAGGTCTTGCTACCTGGAAAGCAGGTCTATCGAAATGCAGACATCCTTTCTTCCCCTCCTGCGACCGGGAGGCGCAGACAGGTCAGGGTGACAAAGAACAGGTCCGATGACAAAGAAATGGCAAGCTTCCTTAGCTCAATGGCATGGGAGGGATGCTGGCCCCAGTTACCGTCTTTCTTCGGAACCTCCACAAAAGCAAATCAAAGTTGGATCGGTTATTGTAATAACTATCTATGCTATCCCGTAATCGAAGCCCCAAAACAAATCTCAATAGGCACACCTTCATTAGATGCCCATCATAATTTCTTTTGATGCCCATCAAATCTCTTTTAGATGCCCATCATATTTCCATGAGATGCCCATCAAACGTAGCTCGCGTAACTATGCGACGGACGTTGTGTAGCCGTCGGACGAACGTTGCATGCCGGTCCGTCGGGCGTTACGCAGCGAGGCGATTGAGTACCACCCCTGGCGTGGTCGATAGAGGCCAGCTACACATAATGAAATGATACCAAAAAGAAAGGACCCCGAAGGGCCCTTATCTACTCAACCTAAACTCAAAAACTACCTACATGAAACTCTTTATGGGTTCAAACGCGACTTATTCGCCAGAAAATGACGGATAAGTTTTAAGAAAATGACGGATTCTTAATTTGTTGATCCGACAAGGTTCCGTGATCCGTCCCCTTGAAGAAACAGCGGACCTTGATCCATCAAAGAGGATCGCACGTAGGTAACGTAGCATAGTATTTGCCTCTTCCCGGTAAAACGGGACACTTTCGCATCGTGAATAATTGTCCCGAACTATAGGGAAGGAAGCTTTGCTATGATATCAGGAGAAGTTTTGCTGAAAAAAGTCAGTGAAACAATTCATACGCCATACGCTCTCACTCTTCCTACTATTTCTAGCCGGGATAGGGATGGGCCAGGAGATGAGCATGGACGAATATCTGGACTACCTAAGGAAGGAAAGTCTGCTCATCCACCAAAGTGCAAATCACGTGACCGATGCCGAGCTCAATGCCAGGGCTGCGAAATCAGCACTTCTGCCCTCAGTCAGCACAGCGTTTCTCTACCAGAGAGATTTTTCGAAGAACTTTCTCTTCTTTAATGATGCTGATTTCGGGGTCACGAAGCTTCGCACCAATTTCAACAACAGCATCAATGCCGATGTAATCGCGAACCAAACCCTCTACGATCCGGTCGCATCGGCCGAATACAAAGTTGCTGAGCAAGTAGCGGCACAAGCCGAAATCGATCACAGGGAGACCATCGATCAGTTGTTGCTACAGGGCGCCCGACTCTTTCTACAAACACTCTTTATGAAAGAGAGCGTCCACATCATCGAGGAGAGCCTGCAATTGGCCCAAGACCAGCAACAGCAAACCCAAGACTTGTATCAACAGGGGCTGGTGAGTGAACTAGAGTTGAAGCAGGCGGAGCTATACTACCAGCAGGCGCTCCCACATCTGGCTTCGGCCAGGAATTCATATCAGACCCTGATCAATGAGCTAAAGGCGCTGGCCTCCATCCCGGAAGGTGATGACCTGCACCTTATCGGAAACATCACTCAGGTGGACCCCGGTGCCGAAAAGGTCCATTCGCTCGAAAAGAACCTTCAGCTGCAATCCATTCATCGCGAACTAAGCATGACTGATCTTACCATTAGGGCTCGAGAAGCTGCCTGGAATCCCAAAGTCAAAGTTGGACTAGGATATAACCTCAATGCCCAAGACAATGAGTTCCGATTCGAAAATGAGAATCAACTCTGGTATGGTAGGTTATCCATCCAAGTGCCCATACTGACCGGGGGTTACAGCGCGGCACAACTTCAAAGAGCCAGGTTAGCCAAGGACAATGCACAACTGCAACTACAGCACACCCGGCAGACGCTCAATGCTCAACTAGATAACCATTACCTGGACCTGGGACTGGCTCGCAAGAGGATAGGACTTCAGGAGGAAATCCTAGCACTGGCCGAGAAGGAATTTGAGATCTCGACGTATCAGTCTTCCGCAGGGATTATAACGGCTACAGACAGGAAGCAAATTCGACTGGACTTAAGCCGGGCCAAATTGAGCCTGCTTCAGGCTCACCTCCAGGCGCGGCTTACACAACTGGAGATTGACAAAATCACGGGTAAACCATTTATCAACAACAACAATCTAAAATGAAATACTCCATCCTATTTATCTCGTTAGGGATATTGTGCTTATCGTGTGATGAGAGCTACTATCAGGAATACGTGCCAGAGGACACTACAATAGCCGTCCGCACCATGGCCGTCGAAGCGTGCGATATATCGATAACGAGAAGCTACTTCGGGAGACTCACCTATGCTACTCACACCACGCATCATGCCGAGACCAGTGGTCGCGTGAGGCAAATGAGCCTGGTACCGGGACAAAGAGTGAAAAGTGGTCAAAGGCTTGCGTCGTTCCCTCCCATGAACCATCAGCTGCAAATCAATCAGGTACAAATCATGGTTGACGAACTCAAGCGCAACTACCTCAGACAACATGCGCTAAACCAACAGGGAGCCGTAGCCAATGTTACGGTTGAAGACCTGAAAACGCAACTCGACATTCAGAATGAGGTACTGGATCAGCTCGAACAGGTCAATGAGGTCACCGCGGCATTCGATGGTATCATCACGCAAGTGTTTGTCCGCAATGGGGAAGAAGTCGTGCCCGGAATGCCCATATTTTCAATGGCCGACGACGCGCAACTCCACGTGGAGTTCTTCATTCCGGTAGGTCAGTTAGCAAATATCCGACTGGGAGATTCAGTAACCCTTAAATCAGTACCGGCTGGATCCCTGAGCGGCATTGTCATTCAAAAAGCCCAACAAATGGATAAGAACAGAAATGCCTTCCGTGCACTGGCGGAATTTGATAATCCGGGACTGGCTGGGGTGGGACAAATGGCAGAGCTGGAAGTTGAGTTGTCTTCTTTCCCTCATGCCGTCGTCATACCTGAAGTATCGGTCAAGAGGAGGGGACAGGCGCATTATGTCTACCTACTCAAGAACGGAAGAGCCGAACAACAAGTGATAAAAATACGTCATCGAAAAGGCAATGAGATCATCATTGGAGAGGGCATCGCTACCGGGGACCACCTGATAGTAGCCGGCATAGAAAAATTGACGGATGGCATTGGAGTAAGATCAATCAACGAAGCAAAATGAAAATCACAGCATTCTCAGTCAATCGGCCCGTCACTACGGCCATGCTCTTTTTGGGGCTGGTGATATTCGGGATAATGGCTTACAACAAGCTTTCGGTCAACCTCATGCCTGCCCTCAACCTACCGGCCATGGCCATCACCACGGTGCACTATGGTACTTCTCCGGCAGAGATTGAGACTGAAATCACAGAGCCCATCGAGGAAGAGCTCACCACCCTGAGTGGTCTGAAACTCTTGCAGTCCTACTCCATGGCCAATACTTCACTGATATTCGTTCAGTTCCATCAGGGGAAGGATCCCACTGAGGCACTCAATGAGGTGAAGACAAAGATGGATCAGGTGATACCCTTCTTACCGAAAGAAGCGGAACGACCCCTCGTCCAAACCTTTGACTTCAAAGATGAGCCAGTTATCGATCTG
>JBCCXG010000391.1:0-6117 GCA_039191945.1 Bacteroidota bacterium | reverse complement strand
CATGGGTTCGATGTCGGCAGCATTGAATCGTTCAATGCGATCATAGGAGGCATCCGTATCTGCCACTAAGGACTGCCAGTAAGTCACGGCCTGATCCCAAGCTTCGCCTTGCGGTGCGTGCTCACGATCCTTGAGATAGTCGAAAGTAGTTTCGTCAGGTGCAATCATACCTCCGCGAGCACCCATCTCGATGCTCATATTGCATACAGTCATGCGCCCCTCCATGGAGAGCGATCGGATGGCGGAGCCCCCAAACTCGACAAAGTAGCCCGTGCCTCCTGCCGCAGTCAACTTAGAAATGATGTAAAGCACAACGTCTTTGGCGGTTACACCTTTACCTAACTGCCCGTTGACCTCGATGAGCATGGTCTTTGGTCGATACTGGAGGATGCACTGTGTGGCCATGACTTGCTCTACCTGCGATGTACCGATGCCAAAAGCGATACTACCAAAAGCACCGTGTGTAGAAGTATGACTATCTCCACACACCATCGTCATCCCAGGCTGTGTCAGCCCCAGTTGTGGACCTATTACATGGACTATGCCTTGCTTGGCATGCCCCAAACCATACAATTCGACGCCAAATTCTTCACAATTCTCAATCAACTTTTGCACCTGGAATCGAGAGAGCTCTTCTTTGATTGGTAGGTGCTGATCTTTAGTGGGTACATTGTGATCCGCAGTGGCTGTCGTCTGATCCGGACGGTAGACCGGCAGATTGCGCTTCCGCAACCCATCGAACGCCTGCGGAGAAGTAACCTCGTGTATGTAGTGCCGATCGATGTAGAGCAAGTCGGGATACCCTGCTTTTGAGGTGACGACGTGCGCGTCCCAAACCTTATCAAATAATGTCCGTCCAGCCATCAGTTTTTGGATTTGTCATTTACGACTATTTCAAAACTATTTTCCCAACACAAAAGCCAAAAACCGAATTCTCAGATAATTACGATTTCTAACTTACCATAAAGCATTATATTCGTCGTTAATGGTATTTATGAATACTTTTTACTACGATGTCTAAAGCACGATCCGACCAGCTTTTTCAGTTGATCAAGTCGCTCCGGAAGAGTGAAAAGCGGTACTTCAAAACGCAATGCAACCAAAGCGGTAAGAGTGACCTAAAGTATATCAAACTCTTTGATGCAATCGATAACCTGAAACGGTTCGAAGACGAAAGCCAACTACTGGATCAGGCCTGGATCAACCCTGCGCAGTTCAGCAACTTAAAGGCCCATCTTTACAAGCGGATCTTACAAAGTCTAAAAGACTACGCCGCCGCATCCAACGAGGAATTGGCCATTCGCGAGCAAATCGATTATGTCCAGATCCTGTTTGATCGTAGCCTCTATTCACAAAGCATCCAGCTACTCGACAAGGTAAAAAGAGCGGTGAGGAACTCTGAAAACCTTGAATTGCAGCTAGAAGTACTGAAATGGGAGAGGAACTTACTCCCCTTTTCTATTGGGAAGAACAATAGGGAACGTGTACAAGAAATCGTCCGCGCTTCCAACGACGTTAACGATCGTATTTCTCGAACCAATCTCTTGACCAATCTACTCGTCGAGCTCAATGCGATCTACCTACAGTTTGGATATATCCGGAGCAAAGAGGATTTCGATCACATCAATCAGATCTTCAAGGATCGCCTGCCAAAGTCGGATGCAACCGACCTCTCTCTCCGTGAGAAGCTCTTATGGTACGAGATCTATCACGGGTACTATAGCTTCATCCAGGACCTGGACAATACCTACGTCTATGCAAAGTACTGGGTCGATCTATTCCCCAACGAGCCGCATAGCGCCTTCCTATTAGAAAAGTACCTCAAAGGACTGAATCACCTGCTCAACGCGCAGTCACGTCTCCGGATGGAACGCGAGTTCGTCACTACGCACAAGCGGCTGCGATCGCTCGAAGGACATCCGCTCATTGCTGTGAATGAGAACCTTCGAATTCGCCTTTTCAAGTACTCGTACGCCCATCAATTCAATAAGTACTTCATGGTGGGCGATTTCACAACGGGCGGGCTGCTGCTGTCACGAATTGAGTCAAGACTTGAGCAATTCATCGGGATGATCGACAAGCACTCAGAGCTCATCCTCTTTTACAAGATCGCCTGTCTGCACTTTGGCAATCAGGATTATCGTGCGGCACTCAAATGGCTCAATCGCATCATCAACTCCGAAGACCTTGACATCAGGGAGGATGTGCACTCATTTGCGCGGATTATCAACCTCATTACACATTATGAGCTGGGCAACCGGGACGTTTTGGAGTATGCCGTACGATCGACTTACCGGTTCCTGTTGAAAAAGGAAGATTTACATCACTTCCAGCAGTGCATTCTGGACTTCATCAAAAACCTCTCATGGTCCATGACAGATGAGCAGCTGATTCAGGCCTTCAAGCACTTGCGCACCAAGCTACTGCCTATTGCCAGCAGCCAGTACGACAGAAGGGCTTTTGTCTATTTTGATATCATCTCGTGGTTAGAAAGCAAAATAGAAAACCGTCCTATCGAGTCCGTGGTCAAAGACAAACTGCGCCTACCCCCTCATGAATCATTAGAAATGGCCACCAGGCCATCCCTCGAGTTCATGACCTGATCACAGCGGCGTTACGCTGTAACCTTGGGCCCGGAGCAGGGCAATCAATCCGTTGTCACCCGCTAGATGACCCGCCCCCACAGCGAAGAAAGAAGTCTTGCTTTCCGCCAGCTCCAGTATCTGCGGGATCCATTTTTCGTTTCGACTGTCGAGCAACTCGTATCGCTCCTCCTCGGTGCTCATATACCCTACCATCAAGTCATACATCGCTTGAAGGTCTTCGGCTTGATATTGGGCCAGCAAGTCGCGGTAGTCCGATCGGATCTTATCTTCATCATTGACCATTTTTACCAGCTCTCGAGCCTGTATTTCGTATGGGATCCGATCAAAGACGGCCATTTGCTCCGCGACGGTCTCCAGTCCGAGGATCTCCTTTCCTCGCTCCTCCGCTACCCTCATTAGCGCTAGCTCGAACGCCGCAGGCGGCCCATCGATGTATCTGCTGATCAAAAAAGTACTGATCACGAAGGGCTTAAAGTTTTGGAAACTGGATAAGCCGACTCCCAAAGTCTCGGTCACAACTGAGTCGATTTTAGCAAAATCATTCTCCGGTACCAGCGAAGAAAGGGTGGTGCCATCTTGCATCGCCGCGTATTTGAGCACTTCCATTTGTAGACTTATGTCGTCAAGGTCCAGTTCCATGACGAGCTGATCGCACTCCTGTACCGCGGCAGATACTTTTTCGCTGATGACGAACTGATCACGGGGCATGACATGGATCGTCCCGAAAAGGTAAGACGTTTCGATTCCCGGACCCTCGATTCTCCAAAGGAGTGCATCGTTCAGGTCATTCGAACTCCCCGAAGTACATCCTAAGGTGAGCACGATCAGCGCCATAAGTGCCTTGATGGCGTGGTTTTTTAACATCGCAACAGATTTTGCTTTGCAAGATTAGTGTCTTGCAATCGCAAACTTATTACGGGTAAACCAATAAATAGATTAGAGGGTCATCACTTTTGGGATCTTCAGAACGAAACTCACCCCATCCTCATGGTTGATGGCCTCGATCTTGCCATTGTGACGTTTGACAAATGAATAGGCTACAGTCAAGCCCAACCCGATCCCTTGTCCAGGCTCTTTGGTAGTAAAGAAAGGGTCGAAAATCTTTGATTTGATATCCTCCGGGATGATGTCGCCGTAGTTTCTAAACTCTATGAGCACCTTGTCCTCGTCCGCCAAATCTTGCGTCCGTATCTCGATTTCCTTTGAATCCAGCTGTCGGTCACAATGGCTAGAGAAGTACGTAGCATTATCTAAGATATTGAGGAGTGCCTTGTGCAGGTGATCGACGTAGATCTCAATTTCGCACGGCGTATTCAGATCGATCTTCAATTTGATGTCCTCGTTCATCCGCGTCTTGTGCAGGGAGATAACGCTTTCCAGAAGCTCATCGAGGTTTACCTTTTTCCGAATGGAAGCTCGGTACTGACCATAAGATGAAAGGCCCCCAACAATTCCGATCACTCGTTGCATACCGTCATTGATCCATTCCAGGCCATACTCCATCTCCTCACGATGGTCTTCCGGAAGATTCTCCAAATCCTCCATCTCCAGCTTGATTTGGTTCATCCCGCCGCCGATCAAGTTCAGTGAGTTGTTGATCTCGTGCGCAATACCGGAGGTCAATACACCCAATGAAGACATCTTTTCTTCCCTGATCAATTGCTCCTGGGTGAGCTTGAGGTCATTGAGGGCTGAATGCAGCTCGTCGGTTTGCTGCTGAAGATCCTTGTTGGTCCGCTCCAGATCCTCGTTGGTGGACATCAAGGCCTTATTAAGGTTTTCGATCTCGGAGGTCCTATCCCCGACCAGTTGCTCTAGATGTGTCCGATAGCTTTCCAGTTCCCTTTCTGCCTTTTTCCGCGAAGTAATGTCTCTCAGGGAGATCACCACTTGCCTCTTGTCCGCATCGAGTGGTTCAATGGTCATCTCCGTTTCGATCACTAGCTCTTCCTTGGTCGTGCTGTGGGTCTCTTCGACGAAAATGCCATTTTTGAGCGCATCTTTCACCGCACGATCTAAGTGAACTTTGGCCTCTTCTAATGTGAGATAGGGCGTCCGTAGACACATCGGATCGATCGTCAGAAATTCCTGCAGCGAATAGCCAAAGAGGTCACAAGCCGCTTTGTTGACATCTAGAAATCTGCCACTCGTAGCGTCATAGACCACCTTAGCCTCGTAAGCACTCTCAAACAGACTACGGTATTTGGACTCACTTTGCTGCAGGTGCTGCTCCTGAAGCTCTTTCTCCAACTCCGCAGCCAGACGGGAAGAATAAAGCTCCAAGATGGTAAGGATTAATTCTTCGTCCTTCAAAGGCTTATCATCGAGTATCGCGATATGGCCAATGGCTTTTTGTTCGCGGTCTCTCAGGGATACGCCAATGTAGGAGTCCACATCCCATGTCTTCAGGTCTTCATCCAATGGATACCTGGTTTGCACATTGGTAGTCACCACCAAGCGCCCATAGGTCAATACATCCAAACACGGGGTCTTGGCCAAGGGAAGATTGGGGACCTCCAGCAACTCATTTCTTAGACTAAGTGCCCGAATCTCAATCTCTTTTGAGGTCTGACCACAAACACCGATAAAGCTGTATTTGACACCAAAGACTTCGCTAAGTGTGAGGACAATCGAAGAGAAAATCGACTGGCTATCGTTTTCGATCAATCCCTCAGAAAGGCGTTTAAAAACAAGCTGCTTTACGTGGTTCTCGGTCACGTCCTCAACGACAAACAGTCGTAAGTCGTCGGAATACTCGGGATTGTGCTTATAACTCAACCGCAACCATCGTAGCTCGGCGGGAGCGCCCACCTGTACGGTCAGATTGAACTGCTCTGGTTTCGTACCCATAGTTTCGGACAACAAGCCAGCACTCTCTTCATTCAAAAATCCATCCAAACGCTCCCCAATCAAAAGCTCAGATGGTTGGCCGATGATCTCCTCGAAGAATGCATTGCATTCTACAATTCGGTCTTCTTCCAGGAAAACCAAACCCAGGTTAAGGTGATCGTAGAGTACGTCTGTCAATGATGGTTGTAACATTCCTTAGCTCTATAGCGTCGAAATCGTCCCTCAAGATATTGAAAGGGGCCTCCACCACACCGACAGCAGCACTTGATCCGGAATATTCTTTTCCAAGCAAGGCCTAGAGGATACTCAAGACTTTTTGGCTTTCACAACACCGGTAGTGAAAAATCTTCAAGGAGTAACGTCCAATAATTACACACAACGAATCCATTACTTCGCATCTACATATTCCTACCGAGAGGAACTTGATCCTTCTGACCCACTTCTTATGTCTATTGTCAATGGAGGTCACTGACCGCCAGAGCCCGAATATTGAGATGGTGCGATGAACGGGACTGACCGATTGTGCCGCTATCGCTTATTGGTAGGAAATAATTTGTTCGGATACGCCTACGACTTGGTCTTCATGGAAGGCCACAAGCTTCATGGCGGGGCCACCAAAATCCTCATGGTAGACGATCCGCTGGTCGGCATTTTTCAACGT
>JBCCXG010000390.1:0-6138 GCA_039191945.1 Bacteroidota bacterium | reverse complement strand
GAAATTGACGTCCTCGACTGGCCGTGCCAGTTTGATATTGGGCGTTACGGCAGTCAGGTTGGGTCCGCCAGAGAGAAGTCCCTCGCCACCGCCACCGGGAGGGTTGGAAAGTTGCTCGTCAAAGGACGGTACCAGCACATTGACCCCGACGGATATTTCGAATGCCTCAAAGGGATAATAGGCCACGAGACCTCGTTCATCGCCCAGCAACCGGTGATTCATGTCGAGCAACAGTTGCTCGCGACTGCGATCGAGGGTCCAGATCCTGAATTCATCGATGTGCCCGTCAAAATACTGATCAAAAATCGTTGTACTTGCGCCGCTTTTGAAAGCTCTGGCGCCCATCCACATCCTGGACCCCGCCAGGCCGCCAAAGTCTTCGCTAGAAGTCGTGGCCTTGAGTTCACCGTCAATGAAAACATTCAAATTGGCTCGCCGATCCAGGCTCATCGCGAAGTGATGCCAGTTGTCATCCTGTAGCGGACTGGTCGATTCTGTGACGGTCACCTTGTTGCCATTATTGAGCACGAAAAGTCGTTGCTGATCGTCAAATCCAATGTTCCACGCCAGGTCGGGGGGCGTCAAAACGTCTGTGCCATCAGCTCGGCCACTCGAAAACATCACGACGTCCGATTGGCCGGTCTCGGCTTTGAACCAGAACTCGACGGCGAAGTTCATTTCCTCGCTGATCACCACAGTCGATGCGGTGTTGATCTCGACATAATCGTCCAATCCGTCCAATTCCAAGGCGTACCCTTGGGTTTCCACTTGCCACTCAGCAAATACGGTAGCGTGCCTTGACCGGGCCAGGTCGAAGGCCTGGGTGCCCCTCACTTCGTCCATGGGCCACAGACCCACCAAATTGACCTCGCTTCCGTTGAGCCGTGTATTGATGTCCTGAAATACCTGTCCCAAACTTCGGGCCTTGGTCCAGATCCTCAGGTCATGAATGTTTCCGATCAGGAAGCGGTTGTCCTCTGTTTCAGATTTCCCCAGTGCGACGGGTCCTTCCCCGGAGAAGTTGGCAGTGATGGCGATGTCTTCGAAGATGTATTCCCCATCCCGATAGGCGTTGACCGATTCATTGACTGCATCGTAGGCCACTGCATAGTGGTGCCACACGGTCTCCTGCTGACCGGTAAACACGGTGGAGGAGGTTTCACGCTGGTCTCCAAATTCTATAAAGAATCTATTGTCAGCAGTGAATCCGAAGTTGAGGTCTGTGGCAGGCAATCGTCCTTTGGAAAAGACGACGTACTCCCTGCTCTCTGCACCTCTCTTTAGCCAAAACTCTACCGTCCAAGAACGCTTGTCGAGATTGAATCCGTCGTTGATTTTGACGTAGTCATTGACCCCGTCGAATTTTACGCTGCCATTGTGGTTGCGGGCGGTATTGTTGAGCACGCCTCGCATAGAGAAGTTGAATGGCGTCAGGAGCCCCGCGGCAATGGTTTCGTCAAACTGAATCAAGATCTCGTCATTAGCCGACAGAATGCCGTCAGCCGGTTGCGGAGACCCAAAGAGTTGCGGTCGCTTGGTGTCCTTCGTTCCTGTCAGGATGTCGGAGGGCGTCGTATGGGTCACTCCGGGGCCGATATCGCAAAATGTCACCGCTCTGATATCGTACTCCCGATCGGGTAGACCGCTCATGTCCCAGAGGTAAGTGATGTTAGGTCCAGAGATGAAGGCCTTGGGTTCATCCAAAAGATCAAATTCGGTCTGACTTACTTGCTGTGGATTGTAAAAGACCATATTCGTGATCCAACTCGAGCTTCCTACTGCCTTGTACTGGAAGGCGATCCTTCGGAAGTTGTTGAGGTTGAGGTCGTAGTTTCCAATATTGACGGTCATCGTGTCACTCGGGAGGGTATTCGTATTGATCACCCAGTTGTCCCTCGGGGCGCTGATCGCAATGTCCGAGCAGCCAGGCTGAAAGAATACGGAAATCGCGACCGTATCGGCAATGTCTGGGGAAAAATCCGTTGGATCGGATTGGCACACGGATCGCAAGACCAGTTCGATGTCTTCATAGTCGAGCACATCGGATAGCCCCTTGCTTACTTTGAGGGTCTTGGTCAACGTCTCCCCGGCTTGTACGAGGAAAGTTTTTCCATTGCCCAGAAGACCGTCGACATTCAATAGGGCCCCGAAAGGATTGGTCGCATCCACAGCGCTTAGCGTCATGAAGAAGTCTTCTGCCGTCTCGGAGTTATTCTGCAGTGACAGCAGAAATTCTGCGGATCGATTTTCAGGAACATCTGCCACGACGGCCCTGTCGACGGACAGGCTAGGCACCTCTCGCTGCATGGTGGCTTCGTGCAGCACTTCGCCCGGTCGGTAGTATTTCGTGAGTTCTTCATCTTGGTACGGGCAACTTGTCGCACCCCCTCTTACGGAGAAGACTGGACCGAAACCGTCAGATGGCGCTTTGACATCCACGGTGTAAGAATCCCCCAATTCCTCTTCCAATGTGAAATCGTAGGTGGTCGAGTTTTCTGTCGATACTGCGGATCCCGACTCCACGACCTGGCTGAAGTTAAATCCTAGATTGTGCGTAAATCCGACCCGCACTCCGAAGATTTTCGCTTCCGTACTGGTCTCACCAAATACCGATTCGTTGAAGACGAGGGTTTTGTTGTAAGTGAATTCCTGGGTATTACTAGTGGTTTGCGACTCGGAAATAGATGCGCCACCGTCAAAGCTCAAATTCTTGACCAGTTGCGCCTGCACTTTGACCTTTTCGTTTTCGGCGAGTACGCTGATCCATTCGTTGACTTCCTCATTGAAGAACTCCACAGAGTCTCGGGTGAAGTCTATGCCATTGGGGATGATTACTTGGTAGCTGGGCCCGTTGCCGTCGTTCTCTTCTTTGGCCAAATTGCCCCATGCGGTTTGGTCCGTATTGTTCGTGCCATATCGCGGGTCGTCAGGAGGGACCAGGGAGACGTAAGTCACTCTAGACGCAGCACTGATCGTATCAGGTTGCTGAGAATAGATCAGAAAGTTATCGCGCAAGTTGGTGAGGTTGGGGATGAGCGTACTTTCAATAAAGGCTTGAGAAAAAGCGAATCCTGTTTCAAACTCCGGATTCATTCGAACGCCCTCATCAATACCTATCCGAAATCCGCTGACCTCCACATCACCGCAGTCATCGTCGCATTGCACCAGCGGTAGGAGCTTCAGGTCATTGGTCTTACCGTACACGATGTTGGTCGAGAATCCTACGAATACGTCCCCAATGGAAGATACAAAACCAGGATCGGTGCTGGTAGAGATCGTTTGGTTGAACTGTGTAACATTGACGGTGCTATTTCCGTCCTGGAAGTTTTGAGTGAAGTCAAGGCCCAAACCCACGTCCACCTTGCTGGATGACTCATTGATGACGCCCTGAAAAGCCCCGATGCCCGCTCCGGTAAAGGTGGTCAGGCTCATGCCAATGTGGAGGGTCTCGTTGAATGTCTCGTTGAAGCCTTTGGTGAAGGAAGACGTCGTGGTATTGGTCGTCGTGGTGCCCTGCTGGATCGAGGCGTTACTGTTGGTGCCAGGTGGGTCTCGTAGGATCGTCACGATTTCGTTTGGTCCGGTCGTGACGAAGTTATTGCCCGTTGGCAGTGCACCGAAGACGATGCCGCGCAGTGGATTGGCCTCGCGCCAGACCGTTTTGATCGCCCCTTCGTTACCGGATGAAGCGGTAACACTGATGGGAAGGGTGAAATCATTCTCCGGGAAGGTCGGGTTTTTATTGACCTCTGGCAAGCCTCCCTGGAAGGTGTAGGTCGTCGTACCGCGCTCATCCAGTGTCAAGACCACTTTGTCCGTGTTGACCGCCAACTCGTTCTGAACGTCGATGGTGCCATCTACAACGGGTACTTCATCAGTCTCGTTAATGTCTGGATTGAAATACGCCTCGAACAGGCTCATTTTGAGGCCGTACGTCTTTCGCTGTAGAAAAATCGGATGGCCGTAGGCATAAGTACCATTGTTGTAGACCGCGACATCTGTGTCGATGCCTAAGTTTTCGTCCACTACGTTAATGGTCTGTTCTCCGAAGATCTCCTCGCCAGCGAGGTTGGTCACCTGGAGGGTGGGTCGATTCCGTAGGATGAAACTTTGTCGATAGTCAAAGTAGAAAGTATCGATCCCCACCGTGAAAAGTGTATCTGCTACGTCCACTGTGTACACACTATCAAATTTTGCAGGGTCTTGTGGAGGGTAATTGGGAAGTAAGACGCCCAGAAATTCTGCCTGCAGCGTGTCCTGGAAAACTTCATTTTTGGGTACGGTCTGCCTCAGGTCGATGGTCACATGAAATTCGTCCGCAAAGGGGAAGTTGGCATTGTTGGGGTCTCCATCGGAGAGGATGCCTTCTACCACGTATTTTTCCGGAGGAAGGTAAGCGGTGAACTCTCCGGTCTGATCGTCAGTGTAGATTGTAGCGCGTTTGGGTTGCGAAAAGAGAAATTCAGCCCGCGTTTCAATCAGGTTTTCATCATAAACTGCGGTGCTATCTGCGTCGCTATCCGTCAGGTCTCGCTCTTTTTCCGCCTTCAGGACAATCCTGGAGCTTCCGATATTATTTTTCGATTGGCCAAAACCTAGTAGCTTCTCTGCTTCGATAGGTCCGCCAACCACCCTACCCGCCATTTTGACGAGTGTCGTGTCGATGAATTCCAAACCGGATAGCGCCTCTTGGAAATCAAAGAGTTGAAGCACCCCCGAACCATTGGGAGGGGGGAATCGTCCTTCACCCTCAAAACCATGCGCTTGCTGCGTGACTCGGAGCCCGTGCAAACCAATGGGCACATCTACCGTGAAGGTCCCGTTGTTGTCGGTGAGGATCAGGTTACCTTCCAGGTCAATCGCTGGCTTGCCGTCAATAAGTATCGATACGCCCTCCACTGGAAACTTGGTATTGCGATAGCGCACCGTACCACTTACCGGGAAAGAAGACACGTCCGTGAAGTCGACGCCGTTGAAGATAAACTCACCATCGCCTACAAAACGCGTCTGTTCGTTGGGCTCGAATGTATGTTGGCCGAGGATCGGAATGAAGCGATACTGTGATCCGTTGGTTTCGTACGAGAAGCCGCTGATGGTATAGTTGCCATTGGCATCGGTCAGTCCTCTGAAGGCCAGCTGCGATTGCAAAGGCGAATCATCACTCCATGAGGCGTCCACGATCCGACCGTGGTTTTCATTGAAAGTCGACCCCTGCTTGGAGATATCGAAGAACTCCATGGCCGCCCCCACATCGAGGCGCCAGTAAGCGGAGAGCTCATCCTCAGTGCCGGCGATGTGTCTGGAAAAATTGGCCGATATCTCATCGAATTGCAGTGCACGCTGCCAAAGGCGTACTTCATCCAAGTAGCCGTCATAGCCCTCTCCGAGAATGATGTTGTCGAGGTTTTCGGTGATGGGTGTCGTGAAAGCTATTCGTGCTGAATCCAGCCGTTCGTCATTGACCAGGGCATAAAGTGCGAGATAGTCTTCCTGGTCGTTGTACACCGCCGAGACGTGGAAAAAGGAGTCCACTGGGGCGACAAAGGGAAGGTTAAGTGTGGTTCCCGACACTGTCAAGGCCAGGTTATTGCCATCGTACGTCAATTCGTATTGGTCACTTTTTTTGAAGAGCGACCCTTGATTTTGGACATACCGCGACCACAGTTGCAACGTGAATCCGCCACTCAAATCCAATTCTGTGTCCTCGGCCTCCACCGGGACCAGTAGTTGACTGTTGATGCCATCCAGCCTGATCGTTTGTTGACCGATGACATCACCGTCAGTCTCGGCCACCACAGCGACTCCCTCTACGGCAGTGCCACCCTCAAAGGTGATCCGGCCGCTGACCGTACCGACGGGGAAGGCGAATCCCGAGCCTTCGATAAAATTGACAAAGGGTAGTCGAAGATCATCGGAAATGCCCTTCGCGAAAATGGTGTATTTGTACAGGACATTTTGATCGAGAAACTCATCGGTATAGTTGAACTCATCGGGGCTCAGAGACGCTACCAGGACGCTGTCGCCATCACTGGACACGGGCTTTCGGTAGACTAGAAAGCGAGTGATCAATGACTCGGAAGCCAAGATGTTCCATCGAACCTCTACCCTGTTCGGAAAATAACCCTTGGATACAAAAAG
>JBCCXG010000389.1:0-6145 GCA_039191945.1 Bacteroidota bacterium | reverse complement strand
GCCAGTAAATGCTAATTCCTCCCGATCGAGGAAAGGGACCACAATGAAGCGAGACAGCTGGAGTAAGACGCCAATGGCTGCGATCAACAAGCCGTACCTCAAGACAATCTGCCACATGGCTACGCACTGGCCTTCTCTCTGGTCGTATTGTATGTCGTCCAACGAAGAAAGGCCGTGAACCCTACACAAAGCTCTACAGCGCCTGTGGAGGTCATAGATAAGCTGGGTATCAGTCAGAGAGAGCTGGAGGTACTCCAGCAAATGTCACATGGCTTTAGCAATAAGGAAATCGCAGATAAGCTTTTCATTGCGGAAAGTACGGTCAAAACCCACGTATCGAGTCTCCTCGTGAAACTACATGCTAAGCGCCGGACGGAGGCCATTCACAAGGCAAGGGACTATCGGCTCATCGACTAGTACGAAAGTACCAATCGGTCAAATCCTACTTTCGGATGACTATCTTGTTGGTCACAGCGCGTTTCTTCGTCAGAAAATTAAACCTATGAAAAATCTAATCCTACGCAATGGCCTCTTGTCCGCGGCCTTCCTATTTATCACCAGTCTCCTCCTCTTTTATCTCTTGGGGGGCGCAAACGGCTCGAGCGAAAACTACGGCAAGGGAGAAGTCGTTGGCTACCTCACCATCATCTTGTCCTTGGGCTTCATCTTTCTAGGGATTAAGCAATATCGATCCGCCCACGGAGACCAGATATCTTTTGGGCAGGCACTAAAGGTCGGAATGCTCATCACCTTGTTTCCCGCGGTGGCCTTCGCCCTCTACAACATCTTATATGTTGAGGTGCTGGATCCCCAGTTTTTCGAAAAGTATTTCGAATACCAACTTGAAAAGGAGCTTGCTGTGGCTAACCCTTCGGAGCATGCCGAGATCGAGCAACGAATGAACGAACAGTACGCTTCGATTGCAAACGTCCCCTTTCAAACTCTTTTGATGTTTGTCACAGTCGCCATCATTGGCTTTGTTGTCAGCGTCATCTCGGGCATTATATTGGTCAGAAAGAAAGGCTCCCCTGCGTCTACCACTTAGAAGGCGCTACCCCACATCTGGTCGGCTCGCTGCTCAAGATTGTCCTGATGAATCACAAAACCCGGGTCGACCATGGTCTTCTCCTCTGGCGACTTTCCATTGAGGGCGTCCATGATGGCTTGCACGGCCAGTTGGCACTCGTAAAAGACATCTTGTACGCCATCAGCATCCAGGTAACCTTCCTGAAGCATGCGATATGCCATCGCGTCCCCATCGAAACCTCCGAGTATAACATGGTCAGGATGGCCAATCGGATGGTACTTATCTGCGACCTTCAAGGCTGACACAACCGAAGGGAAAAGAAAGTCAGAACTGGAAAATAGAAAATTGATATCAGGATTCGCCTGAAGGGCATTGGTCACTCCCGCCAATGCCTTTTCCTGGTTCCACTCGGTAGGCACTTCGGAGACAACCTCAATTACATCGTGATGTTCAGCCACCGCATCATCGAAACCTCGTCGGCGATTAACGGCATTCATGTCGCCAAGGTCACCAATCATAATCAGTGCTTTGTGGGGTCTCCCTGATGCCTTGGCCAGCTCTGCCATGTACCGCACCGTGCTGAGGGAGATCTCGTAATTGTCGGCGACTACACTAACAAAATCATGACCCATGGAAGCTGGCACCCGATTGTAAATGGAAATGGGCACCCCAGCACGATTAGCGGCCTTGATGATGGGAATGATCGTGTGACTGTCCTTGGGCGCAATCACAATCCCGTCCACTCCCCGTGCAATGAAGTTATTGATTTGCTCGAATTGGCGATTGGCGTCACCATTGGCTACGGCTACTAAATAGTCTGCCCCGTGCTTTTCACATTCGGCCTTGATCGCCTCCACAGAAGCGACCCAGTACTCGGTCTGCAGCGTCTCAAAAGAGATACCGATCAACAATCGATCATTGGGTTCTTGGCAACCGGGAATGGTAACCAGGAGCGAGATGATTATGAATAGGGTAGGTTGCTTCTTCATACCTTGTCAGTTGAGGCTCAGGGATTTCTTTTTCGCATTTTGTCGGCTATCTACCCAGACGATAAGAAAGATCACTGCGCCTGTCACGAGTTGATGCAGATAGGGGTCAGCGTTGACAATCACTAAACCATTTTGGATCGTTTGCATCGTGAAAGCACCTACTACCGTCCCAGGAAAGATCCCACCTTTGCCCCCAAAGAGGCTCGTCCCGCCAAGCACCGCGGCTGCGATCGCAAGAAATTCACTTTGCAATCCAAAACTTGGCGAAACAGCACCGAGCTGTGCAATGGCTACCAAACCTCCAACCCCAGCGCACAAGCCACCCATCGCATAGGTCCCAATGAGGATCCGATTGACCGGCAGTCCTGCTTTGGCTGCCTTCTCTTTGCTGTGACCGACGGCATAGATGTATCTTCCAAAGACTGTACGACTCAGTATGAGATGGCCAATTAATACCACAAGGATCATGATCCAAACCGGCACTGGCACACCTAAAATCCTCGAAGACCCAATTTGCAAAATAGCCTCTGGTAGGTTGATCGCACGTGTATCCGACAGTAAAAGGCCAAGCCCTCGACCCATGTAAAAAGTAGCTAACGTCACAATGAAGGGAATGAGCCGTAGCCGCACGATCAATAGACCATTGAGGAGTCCGAAAAGGAGACCAATAATCAAAATAGTGGGCACCGCAACCCCGAGACCCACTCCGCGTGTCGTGAGCATTCCTGCTGCGACACCAGCAAGAAACATGATGGACCCAAACGACAAGTCGATCCCCGCCGACAACAACACGAAGGTCATCCCAACGGCGATGATGGTCAATGTTGAAGCCTGAATCAGGATGTTGACAAGGTTTTGTGCGGTGAAGAAGCTTTCGGAAGCCAAACTGAAGCCAAGGATCAGCAACAACCATAACCCTATGATGCCCTGCCGTTTTACGATGGTGAAGAGCTTGGTCATGGCGCCTCTGCATTTAATCGGTCCAGCGCCGCATCCAGAATGGCTTTCTCGTCGAAGTCTCTGCGGTCAAACTCGGCGGTAATATGCCCCCCATTCATGACGACAATCCGATCACTCATTCCAAGCAATTCCTCGATCTCGGACGAAATCAGCCAGACGCTGCTTCCCTTCTCTACAATTTGGTTGATAAGGTCGTAGATCTCTTCCTTGGCTCCGATATCAATCCCTTTCGTAGGCTCATCCAGGATCAACAGCTTAGGATGGGTCATCAACCACCTAGCCAACACTACCTTCTGTTGATTGCCCCCGCTTAGTTGCGCAACAGGCGACGTGTCCAGGTCCAGGTGTTTCACACGGGTTTTTTCCACTTCAACCTTGACCTGACCACGGATCGCTTCATGGCTTAACCTGCTTAGCACACGTTTCGCAAAGCGCGGCAGCGACGCCAATTGCACATTGGGCAGAATCGGCCTGCCTAGCATCAATCCATCGACCCTTCGATCTTCGGTCAGAAAAACTGCGCCCTTCTTGATCCAAGCAGCTGGAGAGAAGTGACTGATATCTTCTCCGAGCCACCGGATCGCATTGTGATATGATGGGTCCAAGCCAAAGACCGCGCGGGCCGTTTCCGTTCTACCTGCCCCGACCAAACCATAAAACCCCAGCACCTCGCCCTTTGCAATAGAAAAGTCAAGGGGACCTATGCCTTCACCCCGCAGTCCACGGATATCCAGCAGCATTTGATCAGATACCTCGCCACGTTTTTTTGGAAATAGTTTATCCATCGACCTGCCTACCATATCCTCGACGATGGTCTCCTTGGTCAGGGAGGAGGTAGCGTTTTGAGAGATCAGTTCGCCATCACGGAGTACCACAACTTTGTCAGTAATGCTAAGTACCTCTTGCAGGTGGTGGCTAATGAAGATCATACCAATCCCTTGGTCCCGAAGTTCGGACATGAGGCGAAACAGGATCTCTGACTCGTGCCTGGACAACGAGGTGGTGGGCTCATCAAAAATGATTAACTGCGGCGCTCCGCGAAAGGCTTTTGCGATCTCTACAAGCTGCTGCTGAGCGTTCGTCAAAGCTCCCACTAGCATAGAAGTAGGCAGATCGAGCCCTATGCGCTTCAATAAAACTTGCGCATGCTGGCGCAATTGTTGCCTGGACACTACCTGCTTGCCTATCCCATGGTGGGTAGGAAGATCATTGAGTAGCAAGTTCTCCTCAATGGACAGGTTGGGAAATAGGTTCAACTCCTGATGGATGAAGGCAATACCCTTCACAAAGGCGTCAGCTGGATCCTGAGGAGCAAACGGCCGCCCTGCGAATGACATCTGACCTTCCGATGGTGGATAGATACCGCCCAGCATGTTCATGAGCGTCGATTTGCCCGCGCCATTCTCCCCGACGAGACCGACAATCTCGCCGCTTCCGACAGTCAGGTCAATGCCTTTGAGCACCTCGACCGCTCCAAACCGCTTTCGAATGCCTTTCAGCTCAAGCACTCGTCCACCTCCTTTCTTGCAGTCTATTGAATACCGCAGTTCCCAAAATGATGATGCCTTTGATGATCATGATCAGGAAGAATGAGAGCCCCAGTAAGTTGAGGCTGTTGTCTAATATCGTCATGAAGAGGGCTCCGGTGATCGTCCAGGAAATCTTGCCTCTCCCGCCAAAGAGGCTAGTACCGCCAATCACCACCGCGCCAATGACGTCAAGGAGAATATTTTGCCCCATGACCGGCGAGCCAGTTTCTAATCGGGCCGTGTAGAAGATGGCGGCAATCCCGCCGGAGAGGCCACTCATGGCATAGACCAGCAGTAGTGTCTTTCCTACGTTCACACCCGAGACCGTAGCAGCTGCACGATTGGCCCCCACCGCATAGATCCACTCGCCCCATATCGTCCGTCGAAGCAGCAGGTAACCGAGCAGCACTAAGACAATGCCAATGAGTACAGGCGTCGGCAAACCAAGAACAGACCTATACGGAAAGTCGACAAAAGCCTCCGGAAGGTTGTAGATGTTCTGTGACTGAGTTAGCCAAACGGCAAAGCCGGAAAAAATCATCATGGTCGTCAAGGTCACCATGAAGGCGGGCATTTGGAAACTGGCGACGGAAAGTCCGTTGAACAAGCCGATGGCAACACCGGTGAGCAGCATTGCGATGATACCAAAAAAGATCATGGACCCCTCCGATGCAAAGGGTGTCGTATCAGCGCTCATCACAAACCCACCGACGACGCTGCAAACCGCAATGATGGAAGTGATGCTCAAGTCAATCCCCGCGGTCAACATCACGTACGTTTGCCCCCCAGCAAGGATAAGCAGCGGGAAGAAATTGTATAGGAGGTTCCAAGTATTATTGATGGAGAAAAAGCCTGGTGTAACGAGGGCCGCCAGCACATAGTACACGACGCAGACGTAGGTAATCCCGGAAATACTTTGTAATCGCTGTTTCATCGGCGGTTCTTTTTCAAGATAATGAGGGCATTCCCTGGAATGTCCAATGTCTCACCCACCTTTATGTCGGCCAATGGGTCCAGCCAATTTTCCACGCGGGCGCACCGCCGCCATTCTTCAAGGTTATTGATATTGAGCACATAAGCTGTACCCCCCACAAATTCCGAAGGCAGAGCCACTGACCGCGACTGATCTGAAAAACTAGCCAGCAAAGCTCCTTGCTCATCAGCTAGGCCTGTCATTTCATGGGAAGAGGATTCAGATAGCGGTCGAAGCTGATCACCTGACTGGGTATTGAGCCACCAAAAAACCAGTGCCAAAGGGTACCAGGTGTTGGGCTCGGCGGGGAAAAAATCAGATGCAAGCGGCTCGTCGGACTGGATGACCCCCTTCATGCCCACCGACTCAAAAAATGTGACGTGCGATAGCCCTTCGGTGACCATTTGCTGAATGCAGCCAAGCGTCCAACCCGCTCCAAATAATGACATCTGGCGCAGATCTACACCAGTTGTGACTTCCCTCGCCTCTTCGCCGGTGGCATTTGGATTCCATCTCATTTTGAACGTGACAGGGGAAATATGGACTTCCGCCTTATCGGTAAATGACCTGGCTGTTTCGATGGTTGCGGGCACTGCCTCAATCGTCTCTACCAGGGAATGGTAGTCTGAGGCGTGGACCTGGGGATTGATAGAATAGACCAGATGAT
>JBCCXG010000388.1:0-6150 GCA_039191945.1 Bacteroidota bacterium | reverse complement strand
CATTGCCATCATGGTGAACCACATAGGCACATGAAAGTAATTCATGCGAATGCTCTCATTGACGATATGCAATCTGGGAACAGGAAGCAGAAAACCTGCAATGACGGTGTAATAGAGCAGGATGATTGTAAGTATCTTCCACCAGCTAAGTCTAAACTTCATCGATGCCATGTACTACTAGTATCTACGCCTGATAGAGAAATGTTATAGCTCTTGGATATAATGTAAGTCTATTGATCCATCAGTTTCCGCAGGGTCTTTTCCGCCAACTCCTCCATCACGGCGTAGCCTGCTTTGGTGGGATGGACCCCATCCTCCGAATATTTTTTAGGTAGACCATTGCGTTCGTCTTTCATTGGAGTGTGATAATCCAAGTAGACAAAGCCCTTTTCTTCGCAGTAAGATTTGATCCAGGCATTGAGATCGACAATCTTTTGGGCAACATCTTTTACCTCAGGGCGCCAGCGGTAGTTAAACGCCGGCAAGACCGACGCCATCACCACCTTGATGCCGTTGGCATTGGCAACTTCGGCCATCGATGCGAGATTTCCGGCAATCATTTCTTGAGTGGAAGGTCCCGTGTTACCCGCAATATCATTGGTGCCGGCAAGGATGACCACGGCGTGTGGATTTAGATCAATCACGTCCTGTCGGAACCTAACCAACATTTGCGGCGTCGTTTGTCCGCTGATGCCCCGATCGATGTAAGGCTTACCCTCAAAAAACTCCGGTGACACTCGGATCCAGGCATCCGTAATCGAATTGCCCATAAAGACAACCCTCCGCTCTCCGGGTGCGGGTGGATCCAACGCCTCGTTGGCGGCCTGGTAGCGGGAGAGGTCCGGCCAGTCGTCCCTCATCGATGACCACCGTTTGTATTGAGCGAGAATCTCGGAGTCAGAGGGTTGAGCATATAGCCAGCAACTTGATACGATGAATAGCGACAGCAGTGTATGTTTCATGGGAGGTGAGTCTGGTGGGTGAAGCTACGCCAATCATGGGCAAGAACCAAATGGAGTTTGGTCATGGTTACGTTGCATGTGAAAATTTAGAAGAATATTTCGACCAATTGACTTTTCGATCCCAGTCATTCAGCTGGAAACTGCTGTTCCGTGAGCGCTTGCGCAAGTGCTTCGAGGTCGATTCCAATGGTTTCTTTGGAGACCGACATCACTCCTCGGGCCATTTCCTGGGGGAGTTGCTCAAATCCCAGATAGGCACCAAGAATAGCCCCAGCGACAGCGGCAACCGTATCATTGTCTCTGCCAAAATTGACGATGAAATTCATGGCCAATCGAAAATCTCCTTTGCTGAAGGCGATCGCTACAAGATTGATCATGTGTATCTCCCCCGCGTGGAACGGAATGTCCTGTAACAGGGGCTCCATCCGCTTATAGGCCTCGCACAATCGGAAGTAGTCCAACCGGGATCCCATAAAGTTACGGGGCAGTTGGAAGTCCCTAGGTACATCCGTACTATCCAGCAGATACACCTCATGAGCAATTTGCTTGCTGAGAGTGTAGGACCGGTAGGCGATGCGTTCGACCAACCGACTATTGAAGTACCGCAAGGGATCGGTGTTTTCCGTTGTTGCCAGGATCCTATCGATCGTGGTGGCTGGATCCATCGCTTCAGCCACGTAGGCAGCGCAGAGGGCGGAAAGGTCCCGGGCGTAACCTAGGTCAAACATCCCCAGTTTGTAGGATTCCAGGTAAGCTTTATCACTTTGAGCTGGAAAGCGCGCCCCTATGAGTGGCGAGTACAGCATGCCGGCGCAGGACATTTCTCCTCCGTAGAAGCGACTAACTGCGTAGCTGTAGCCCTGCAGGTCATCCTCCGCGTAGGGCTTGGCCACTTTCGCCCATTCTTGTAACCATTGTACTTGCAGGAGCTCTCGTTCCAAGGGCTCCGGGTCGAAGGTCTTCATCTCCCGCACGTCAGCCAGCTCATGTTCATAGAGTCTTAAGATGTATCGTGCAAAAGCTTTGTCATCCAAAGTGGTGTCTTGTTGGCTAAGCAAAAATTGTGTTAGAAGGTATTTCCAACGTGTATCGTCGGTGGTGCCTCCTGGTCTAAGATTATCTTCCCAAGGCCCCTCCGCTTGCCCTGGCCGTCGGACCATTACCAGTGTATCGATGAATCCGTGCTGCACGGCAATGTAGTCGCGACTCCACATCTCGACTGGGGCGCCCATCGCATCCCCGATGGCCGACCCGACCAGTAGCCCCAATACCTTATCGTAGTACATTTCCCTGGTCAGACCCTCAGGCCATCCTTCGGTGGATACCATAGGTTCCGTAGGGACCGGAAATTTGATCGCATTCGAGTCGGAAGGTGGCTGGCAACTGAGTACTACAAGGCAGATGATCAGATAGCTTGGAGGTCTCATAGGGCCATCAATTGATCATAGGACTTTCCAAGCAGCTCGTTTTTCTCTTCCAATGTCAGACTAAGTGGAAGTTGCGCCAGGCCCATCACCCGCCGGAGGATCTCAACTGCTCGAAAATGCTTGACCAGCGTCTTGTCCAGGGCTAGGGGGTGTGGATCCAGCAAAGTTTCAATATCGTAAGATTGACGGGCCATGTCCAAATGCGCCATCATTACACCCAAATCATATTCCGCTGGACCAAAAAAGCAAAACTCCGGGTCGATTACTTTGAAGCCGCTTTTTGTTTTCAGCCAGCTGCCGAAAAAGTAATCGCCATGGAGTAGTTGCTTACCTTGATCGAGATAGACATCCCCGAGTTTCAGCGCTTTCTGCTTCAGCTCATCGTTGGCTTGATAGGTAGCAGCGGATGCTTTCAGTCCTGGTGTGATCGTATCGAGGTCGAGTCCGTTCTGCTCAAGGAAGGGATAAATAAAGATGTGCTCATGGTTCAGCTTCCGCATTTCGAGATTGGACGGAAAAGAATCGGCGGTCGCAGCATCAAATGCATGGCCATGGAGTCGATAGAGAAACTGAGCCGTGGCGGCAAGTTCCTTTTCGGAAATGGTTTGATCAGGGTCGTATAGGTAGGTATAGTCATTGGCCTCACCCAAGTCCTCCAGGACAAGCAGATGATCTTCCTCCACATAACCCAAGATGCCCGGCAAAAAGTCCTTTAGGCGGTCGACGACTTTCACAAGGTCGTAAAAGCGGCGTTCGATGTCAATCCGTTGGATCGGGGCAGCGATCTGTGGGTATTTGTTGACGTAAGACTTAGACTGCTTTATAATGAGGCTACCTTTTGAGCCATTTGCCCGTACCACCACATTCATGTTGCCTTCCCCCGGCTTTTCAAGACCTTCAATGGTATTGGTGTCATCTATGAGACGATGCTGACGCAGATAAGCCTCCAAATGTTCAGGCGATAAATTGAGGTTCAATTCCATTGATTCTTCATTTGTGATGCCGCAGCATTGCGATCAGGGCTCAGGTTCAACCAAGTGTAGGTTCAAAATAGGATGAAAAGTACTTTCGTGATGCGGATCGAAAAAATAAGGAATAGTTGATTCATTGGTTTGAAGCTTTGAATTTAGGTCGCATTACCGAAAGTTCGAAGCATAAAGTAGGACACCGTTCACCAACTATCTTGAGGCCGACTTACAAAACCAATTGACATTCATCACCAAGGAGCTCTTTCTTCGCACTATTGGTATGTTGTCGTAAACTCGAATCCATGAAGAACTTGCTCCATCGTTATTCTTTTCATATTAATCACCTATTTACGCTTGTCTGTGCACTCGCTTTCCTTTGCTCGCCAGGCATCGTGCAAGCCCAAAATGATGAAAGATTCTGGCAACCTGTAGCTGACGACGTGTATTCCCAAGAGGTCGGTCATCAGGTGAAATCGAAAGAGGCCTTGGACGGGGTCGGTGTTTCTGGTAATGAAGTCTTCGTGATCATCGGTCAGCGGATCCATTTGCTGAGTGGCGAGCGGTTCATCGAGCAGGAAAACGCACCAAATAATGTGGAAAGATTGATTAGTCTCAACGATGGTTTGTGGGCTTTGACCCCGTCAGGGACCTATCGATGGGATGTCGAGGATTGGAAAAAGGTGGACGACCGGGGTTTTGTCGATCTGTGCATGCACCTGGGGGAGCTACATGCTGCGACAGGCAGCGAGATATTCAAGTGGGTTGATGATGAGTTCGTTTCCACGCAGCCAGCGGGTGGTTATTACAACAGTGACATTACCACGCAAATGGAGGACGGCACCCAAATTCACTCTGATCCGGTCAAGCTGGGACCGATCCATAGAATCCAGTCCTACGCAGGTACGTTGCACGTGCTTAGGCCTGGAGAGTTGATACAGTTTGACGGAAAAGTGGTGAATACTGACTTCATTGACTGGGGTGGGCTACCTTCCAAGAATACGAAGAACATGCTGAGCTTCGGCAGTCGTCTTTACATCTCCACGGACCGGGGGCTTGCAGAATTGCGAGGAGCCACCCTCAACACATGCAAGGGCGAAGACGGCCTGCCGGTAGAAAACACAAATTCCCTCGCCAGAGGCTTTGACAATGATTTGTGGATTGGGACGGAGCGGGGAGCGGTTCGCATGTTGGCCGATGATTGGCATTACTTTGGGGCTGGTCACTGGTTGCCGGACAATAGAGTCAATGCTATAGCGGTTGCAGGGCAAACGGTTTACATAGCCACGAACGCGGGCTTAGGCATCATTGAATACCAGGATTACACCCTTCGGAAAAAGGCCGCCTACTATGAGCGGCACCTCGAAGAATGGGGCCATAAACGTTTGGGATTTATCCAAACCGTGTACCAAAAGGACGGTGAGTGGATCCGGGAAGTGAGCGACAACGATGGCGCACATACAGGCACCTACTTGGCCGCTCTCTGCTTCAAGTACCAAGTAACGAAGGATGATTCCGTGAGGGCCCAGGCGGTGGATGTTTTTGAAGCCATGCTGTGGCTGGATCGTATCACACCTATCGACGGATTCATAGCGCGGTCCATATTCTCCATCGAAGGGGACAAAGGCGGACTGGGTCGTCACGGTTCTGGAGGACTGCCGGCCAAGTGGTACAAAACGGAAGATGGTAGCTTTTACTGGAAAGGAGACACCTCTAGCGACGAAGTAATTGCTCATGTGTATAGTGTCTCACTGTTTCATGATCTGGTAGCGCAAGGCCGGGAAAAGGAATTGGCGCAGGAGCATCTCACCCGCATGGTGTCCTATATCATGGAAAATGATTGGGTCCTCATCGATATGGATGGAAAACCGACCCGATGGGGCAGGTGGAATCCCGAATACCTCTTAAGGGCTTACGGGTACAGTGATCGAGGAGTCAATGGGCTAGAAGCACTTGCATTCACCCAAGCAGCCTATGCTGTATCTGGTGAAATGAAGTATCGCGAAGGCTTTCAACAGTTAGTGGATTGGGGTTATCTGAACAATACCTTACGGCAGAAGAACACATTTCCACCGTCCTCACTGGCGCCTTGGGATGACAATCTGGCCTTTGAGGCGTACAATACCATCCTGAGGTACATCACCGATCCCAAGGAAAAATCCTACCTGATGAGGAGTCTTGAGCGCTCATACGAGGTCAAGCGGATGGAACATATTCCATGGTTCAATTTTACCTACGGTGCGTTTACCAATAACGAATTCGACCTCGATCAATGCATAAAACATCTGCGAGCCTGGACACTCGACTGCACCGAACACAGTTTTCACAATTCGCATCGGGATGATCTGTACGTGGAGGCAGGCTATACCTCTTACGAGGGAGGTGTGAAAGCGATTTCACCGCGAGAATCGGCAGTGATGCGCGGCAGTAGACGGGCCATACGGCTCGATGGAGGCGCTGGTGGCCGCAGGGTAATGGAACCCACTGGATTCCTGAGAGACTACTGGATGGGCAGGTACTATGGATTCATTGAGGCTCCGAGCACCCCCGAACCAGCACTAGCCACGGTGCAGCAGAGGGGCGAAAGAAAAGGTGCGGCCGCTTATCAAGGGCCCGATAGACCGACGTTTCAATAGGCCAGGCATACTTAGCACGAGTAATCAGTTGTGATGTTATTGATATGTTATTTAAAGGTTACCTTTGGGTTTCGGAAAGTAGATAAGCAATGGCGAAAAAAATAGAAAAGAGATTGAAGAGTGTGCCTGGCCTATTGAAACGTCGGTCTATCGGGCCCTT
>JBCCXG010000387.1:0-6191 GCA_039191945.1 Bacteroidota bacterium | reverse complement strand
TCATTTCTGCCAAATGCATTCCAGTTCATTTGCTCGCACGGTGGGGATTTGCCCCAGCTCTCCGGTAGGTGTGGGATGCTGCTCTCGAGCATGACACCCGTGGCGATGGTGATGACCCTGAGGTTATCGGCCACTGAAGGATCCATCAACAGTGCATCTCGAAACCGCTCCATATTACCCCATATCAGTACATACAAGGGGGCAGTAGTATCGCTGGCCGCGGCCTGAAAAAGCTGTTGAGCCATAGGCCAGTCCTTAGCTATCTTCTCTCTGATTCGTTGAGGCGACGGATAGCCACGGTCGCTTTCACGGAGAATGGAGTAGTCCTTTTCATACGCATCTACTGCTAGCCCGCAAGCTTCATATCCCTGCGCCTCCCATCGATCAGGTACTATCCCCTCGATGTTGAGCTCATCGGCATACCAAAACAGATGAACCAGAGACTGACGATCATCGGGGTCTCCAGAATTGATGTTCACATCCGTGAAAACAAATACTCTGGGCTTGTCCTGGGCGAAGGACAGTATACCTCCTAAGCATAAGGCAACAAACAATAAGTGGCGTATTAGCTTCATATGGCTTTATATTCTAAGTCTTGCGCAAAACTACTAAGGGGAGCCGCTCCAACTTTCTCACTGCATCCTGATAGGGATCTACAGCTCCACGACCATCTTCCCCTGGGCTTGGCTATTCTCCATCATTTCGTGGGCCTTAGGGACGTCTTCCAACGCCATCACGCTGTGGATATTGAGGGAAATACTTCCTTTTGCTACCTCATCGATGAATCCTTGCAGCCGCTCAGCGGAGAGGTTTTCGGCATCTCCAGCGTAGCAAGTGAGCTTTGCGGTCGAGGGTATGTCGTACATGGGCGAAAAGTCGTCCATACTCCATGAGTTACCCAGGATCCCCGTCATGCAGACCACGCCCCGAGGCGCCACACATTGCAAGGAATCTTTGAGGGTCTTGGTACCCACGAGTTCGAGCACTTTATTCACACCACCGGGAAAGAGGGCTCTGACGCTATCAGCGATATGGCCATCGTCGATGATCACGTGGTCGGCACCATTGTCTAATAAGGCTTGGGTCCTGGCCTCTTTGCGAGTGGTGGAGATAACTATGACCCCCATCGTCTTAGCCAATTGGCACGATAGCATACCAATCGACGAGGTACCGCCTCGAATGAGGAAAGTCTCGTCACGCTGCACTTCCAAAGCCTCGTTGACCGAGCCTGAAACGGTCTGGAACATCTCAGGAATGTCACCCAGCGTGGACCACGTTATTGAACTCTTGAAAGCAAAGACAATCTCGAGTGGCACCAAGACATACTCGGCATATCCACCGTCGTAGGCCCTGCCCATCTCACCCATGATCGCCGCAACTTGTTGCCCTTTTTCGTAAGTACCCGTTTGATCTTCTTCAACCAGACCCACACACTCTATACCTTGAATTCGGGGAAACTGCACCGAGGGTGAATGCCCTTGTCGGGTATACATTTCCGACCTATTGAGGCCAAAAGCCTTCACTTGGATTAAGACCCAACCTGGTTTAGACTTGGGCTTGGGTACCTCTTGGACCTGAATCACGGATGGATCGCCAGTTTGGATCGTAACAGCTGCTTTCATGGTTTGGTCTTAAATGCTGACCCTAAAATAGTGTGGATCGTACTTATGAGGGTCAGCGAGCTAGCTTGCTTGCGACGGAGGGGCATGCATTACCTGGTTTGGATGGGATGATCATAAGCCATCAATCACCTCCGATTGAGCGACGCTATCCAGAAACCTCCGGGCCGCTTCGGGGCTACGCAAATGGTAAAAGGTGATGCGCTGAAACTTGGGATCTTTCATGATGGCTTGGTACCTCCAACGATTGCTATGATGTGTTTTGATCGTCCATCCGACCACGGACTCTTTGGAGAAAAGTCGTCCCAGCGTTTCTACATTCCCCGTATTGGACCAAAGCTCCTTCTTTGAAACGATTCTATTGATGGCGCGCTTACAGGCTCGCCAGACCGTGATTGAGAAGGAGTAATCCAACCAAATCACTGTATCGACGTTGCGCCATTTGATCGGTGTCGTGCGTTTGTAGTTACCATCCAGCACCCAGGCATTTGGTCTCAGTGCTGCTTCTATTTTTGGTAAGAAGACCGTATCATCTGGCTCCTGCCAATTGGGCAGCCAGTATAACTGATCCAATTGGATATACGGATACCCCAGGCTTTGCGCCAGCTCTTTTGAGAAGGTAGACTTTCCGGAGCCGCTGGTACCGATGACGTTGATGCGTTGCATAAAGGTGTCGACTGACTGAGGTCGCCGTTCAGCATCGAACTAGCAACCCAAAAACCGATCTGCAAATTAGGCAAGACGCAAGAAAAAATTAGGGGCTGCCTGATGAAGCAGCCCCTTAAATGATGAGCGTCTTACAAGGCGGACAGGTCAGGGACCAGCACTTTATCGATCACATGGACCACCCCATTGGTGGCCTGCACATCCGTGAGCAGCAGATTAGCATCGATAGCTGTTCCTAAGTCACCGATCACAAACGAGCCACCGTCGGAGATGATCTCCAACTCCTGACCCAGCGCAGTTGGCACGTTTCCGGGTGCCAGATCCGAAGAAAACACGCGCGCAGGTGTAATGACGTGGTAGAACAATACGCTCCTGAGAAGATCCACAGGAACGTCATCGATCGTTTCGAAATCGAGTGCAGCTAGCAGTGCGACAAAGGCCTCGTCAGTTGGAGCGAATACCGTAAAGGGGCCCTCACTGCTTAGTAAATCAACCAACTCAGCCCTTACCACGGCTTGGACCAACAGGTTGAACTGGTCAGGGTTGAAGCCGATGGCCAGCTCGACAACGTTCGTCGTTGGTGGCAGCAAAATACCGTCTATGACATGGAGTATACCCCTTCGAAGCTGGAAGTCTCTTCGGTCTGCGGCCAGTACATTCGTCTCATTGACCGTGATTCCGTCCATGGCTACGTTCACACTGACTGCGGGACCGAGAATCGTGGGGAAGAAGCCAGTAGACAATTGATTGGCTTTGAATCGGCCCTCTACGACGTGATACTGGATCACCGTTCGCAGCAAACCACGAGGGTGACGGATGAGTTGGAACAGATTAGCGATCCCCAGATCGGATATAAATGCTTCGTTCGTAGGGGCAAAAGCTGTCACCTCATCGCGCCGCACGTCACTTCCCACGCCGGTCAGGAAGACAGAGAACCTGAAAAGAAATATGTTGAAGAAAGCATGTCGTGCCGCTTCATCATCGCCGCTCAAAGTGCCTTCATCTTCCAAGATTTCTAGGAAATCGCTGATCGTGGCCTTTTCTTCAGTGGTGTACTGCACATCGCGAGGCACCAGTTCTTTGGAGATACCTGCTTCATCGACTTGCTGAAAAAAGCGCTCATCGCTTACATTGTCAAAGGCGACCTCTTCGGCTTGTTCCTGACAACTCGTGAAACAGAGGGCACTCACCATGAGTCCAATAGTGAGCCCGATACTGGAAATTCTTAGTTTTTTCATTTCTGAAATTGATTAATGTTAAAAGTGAGTTTGTAAAAGGCCCGATAGTTCGGCGAAAATGCCGCAGATAACGGACCTGTTTGAATACTCCTTAAGAACTTGGGATAGGCCAGGTTGATAGTCAGTACCCCACCGAACCGTCTACTTCGACATACCGAGTTGCTTAAAAAAAACGCCGAATTGCCAGTTGTGTAAGCTGCCCCTCTCTCACTTCCTCACTGCACCGCGATCGGTGACGACTACCTACACGAGCAGACATTATTCGCTGTTATTACGTCCTGATGAAAACGCGCCCTACGCTGGAAATCCGCCCAGAAGGAACATTATCAAGCAATGCACAGCACATACATCTCTAAGCGATTCCGGTTGACGTGAATCACAGGTAAGGACAGGTACAATCTGGGCAACGAATGCACTGGGCCAAACGGTGTGAAAAGTTCACTGCTCCCTTTCGCACTGACGACCGGCGGCAGTCCTCCCGTGAGGGACCAATTCGTCAGTGAGCACTGGTTTGATAATGACCGGATTCCTAAAAGTGAGGGGGTACGGACCAATCAATGGAAGTATTTCCGATATGTCGACCATCCGGAGCATGAGGAGCTCTACGATCTGGAGCATGACCCTCAAGAAATGTCTAATCTCGCGGGTGAGTCGGCGTATGGTGAGAGGCTGCAAGAAATGCGTGAGCTTCTTGAGTCATCCATGGAAAGGCTCTGAAAAGAATGGGGCCTATTGTAGGCCCCTGGGGTGACTACAATGTTGGGATCATGTGAGAAGCGATGGTCAAAATGATCAGCAACCGGAACAAGGTATGCTTTCGGTACGCCCACAGCATCACAAGGAGGAGCGCGAGAAATCCTAGAATAAACACGCGATTGGTCGTCAAATCAGCCAGCCACCCTTCAAACCACTGTAGCTTGATCCCAAGCCGGAGCAGGGGGTAGAACAACAGAAAACCACTGAAAGCCGCGGGTACCAAAGAACCACTTGTACGATCCACAATGGCGTACTTCGCAAAAACAATGAGGCTGAAGATGACAGCGTTGCCGTAGGCACTTACATGCCGGATCCCAAAGGGTAGTATTTGGCCCGCTGGAAGGATGAACATAATGAACGCGATGCTGGAACTGATAAGCAGCAATAAGTCGGATGTACTTTTCTCCTCGTGCTCGGTGTAATATTTCCAAGACACCGTATAGACATAGATGCCAGTGATCAAGACCGAAAAAATGAAGAAGAAAACGCCGATCCCGTTGCCATAACCGAACAGCAAATCGGAATAGTTAAAGACCAAACCAAAACAAACTAAAACCAATGCGGTCCTTTCAATGGTTACCTGAAATTCATCCAGTAGGTTAATCAGCATGTGATTGCGACCACCGGGACCTTTGGCATAAAAATAGATAGCCAGCAGTGGGAACAGTATGCCCAAACCCACTACTGATGACATCAGCAAAGGATTCGCTCCTGGTAGGTGTAAAATCTTAAAGCATACCCCGGCAATTAATGTCACCAAAGCGGTGGTGACGCCGATCACCGCCAACTTACCGGAATGATTGGGATAAGCGTAGATCGTCCGATTGGAACCTATCATCAGCGTAACGCAAGCCGACAGAAGGAATCCTAGCAGCAATTGGCCCGTTCCCGGTAGGTGAAGTGACTTGAACAGTGTCGCTAAAATCAGCAGGCCCAAAGAAAAAATACCAGCAATGCGAACTGGCTTCATTTTTTGATTGATCAATTCCATTGTTTCGTTTTGAATGATTTTGAAGTGGTTTTTGGGAATGTCTTGTTTGATGTGGGCCAGGGCCTGTTCAAAAGTTTGGCCTTGCCCCATGAGACCCTCCACATCGCAGATGAGGTGGTCAAGTAGCTCCGACTCGAGGGACTTAAAAGTCACGCCCTGTTCCTGGAGCTCCAGAGAGATTTTTGCTACATGCTCTCGAGCTAAGCCCACGCCGTGCTAAAGTTTGTGGAGGCATTCGGCGCGAGCACCTGTTTCATGAGCTCGAGGAATCGCTGTAGCTCCGCCACTTTTTCGTTGGCGGTCTCATTGCCCGAGGTCGTCAACGCATAGTACTTCCGTACACGACCGTCGACGATCTCCGAGGTAGTGACCAGCAGCCCCTCGTGCTCCAACTTGTATAGAATCGGGTACAGAGCGCCGTAAGTGAGCTCGATCTCTCCAGATGTCAGCGCTTTCACCCGCTGACTGATCTCATACCCGTACATCTTGTCCTTCTCCGACAATAGCTTGAGCACGATCGTCTTGATGGTGCCTTTGATGTACTCTTTTGATTGCATAATATTTAATTTTCTTAAATATATAATTTATTATAATCACGAGCAACTTTCCAAAAGGTTTCAAGTGGGATCCAAAAACTTGCTGATCGCTAGGCGAGCCGCAGATAGAGGTCCATCATCTGCTGGGTCGTGACTTGAGGAGAGAAGTGTTGAATGGCATACTCCTTGCCAATGGCTACGGTGCTGTCACGATCTTTGGCCAGCACTTTAGTGAGTCCGTCCGCCAACTCCTCCAGGTTGTGAGGATCGACCAATACCGATGCTGGTCCAGCGGCCTCTGGCAAAGAGGATCTATTGGAGGTGAGAACAGGTACTTCGCTCAACAGCGCCTCGGCCACCGGCAGCCCAAAGCCCTCAAACCAGC
>JBCCXG010000386.1:0-6220 GCA_039191945.1 Bacteroidota bacterium | reverse complement strand
TTTTCATTTTGGAAGCGATGAAAATGGAGAACATTGTGAAATCACCTACCACTGGTACCGTTACCTCCATCGTTTCCAAAGCAGGTGAGACCGTCCACAAGGGGGACGTCATCATCAAGTTTTAGCAACCTCCGAAAATTGGTCGGGTAGTTCTTCTATATCTTTGCCCGCAAAATTCAGCCCGAGCATGAAATACAAGCGCATCCTTTTGAAGTTGAGTGGCGAAGCGTTGATGGGAGACCAGCAATTTGGTATTGATCCCAAGCGCCTCGAACAGTATTCGAGGGAGATTAAGAAGGTACATGATATGGGCCTGGAGCTCACGGTAGTCATCGGAGGCGGTAATATCTTCCGCGGTGTACAAGCAGAGAGTGCGGGCATTGATCGGGTGCAGGGAGATTATATGGGCATGTTGGCAACGGTGATCAACGCCATGGCCCTTCAGAGCTCGCTGGAAAAAAACGGCATGTACACTCGACTGATGAGTGGGCTGGAAATGGAAAAGGTTTGCGAACCCTTTATCCGGCGAAGGGCGATCAGACACCTGGAGAAGGGGCGAATTGTGATTTTTGGTGCGGGCCTCGGTAATCCTTATTTCACTACAGACTCCACGGCAAGCCTTCGTGCAATTGAAATAGAAGCGGAAGTGGTTCTAAAGGGCACGCGAGTGGATGGGGTATACAGTGCCGATCCAGAGAAAGACCCTTCTGCCACGAAGTATTCTCACATCTCATTTCAGGAAGTGTACGAGAAGGGATTGAGCGTCATGGATATGACAGCATTTACGCTTTGTCAGGAAAATGATTTGCCCATCATCGTCTTCGATATGAACAAACCGGGTAATTTGGAACGTCTTATTGGCGGAGGAGAAATAGGCACCTTGATTTCTTAATATATTTCAGTCAAAGCAATGGAAGAAATAGAATTTTATCTGGACCACGCAAAGGAGAGTATGGATAAGAGTATATCGCATACTGCCGGGGAACTCGCCAAAATCCGGGCAGGGAAAGCAACACCCGCGATGCTCGATGGATTGTCGGTAGAATACTATGGGACTCCTACGCCATTGAATCAGGTCGCTTCAGTTAATACCCCTGATGCTCGCACAATCATGATCAAGCCTTGGGAAAAATCAACGATCGCTGAAATCGAAAAGGCCATCATCAACAGTGACCTGGGCTTCAATCCACAGAGCGACGGAGAGATTGTGCGTATCAATGTCCCGCCTCTGACAGAAGAACGAAGAAAGTCACTGGTCAAGCAAGCCAAATCTGAAGCGGAAAATGGCAAAGTCAGCATTAGAAATGTGCGAAAAGAAACGAATGACTCCTTGAAGAAGCTTTTGAAGGAAGGTGCCTCAGAGGACGAAATCAAAGGTGCAGAGGACGAAGTGCAACAGCTGACAGATCAGCACGTCAAGAAGATTGATGATCTCCTCTCAAAGAAAGAAGAGGACATCATGACCATCTGATCTCAATAGCTAGCATCGCTTAATTAACTAGCATCTCTTAGTTGTGAAACTTCACGCATCGGCTGCTGAGCCGGTGATAGTTTCCGATGACCTGGTGAGCAATCTCTCCGGTACCCTTGCCAAGCGTAATGATGCCTGCAGTGTCGTTTCCCTTGGCTTCTGAATCCCACCAGTTGCCACTGATAGTGATGTCCTTAAAGACATGGCCAGGCTCGGCAAATCCTCCATATAACATATTCATATGGCTATCTCCGTCAGGGGTCAAATGTGTCCCTGCCTCATGTACACCTCCAAAGAGCTTGAATAAGGTATTCCATTCCTTGATCGTAGGCACATGCCAACCTTCCGGACAAGCTTCTTTGGCTGCCTCATAATTGTACAGCCGCCCGAAGCGGGAGCAATAGGCAGGCTCATCGTCATAACAATAGGAGCCTGGGACATTGAAGTTGAGATTTTCGGCAAGCCAAGTACGCTCTACGGAGATCCCTGCCTTCAATTCGATCTCGAAAGTGATCGTCTGATATTGCTTTCCGTCACGAGCATCGGTAAACATGCCTTCTTCGTAATCGAATTCTTTACCTGCCCCCTGCGCCACCGCAAGCATTGAGCAGCCCACAAGGCATAGCACTAATAGCTGTCTTACTACCATAATGTATACTGATCCAAAAGTTGGTGTTCAAATTTAGAAATATTGATAGAACTCGAGGTATTTCGAGTCATTTAGCCGGCAAACTCGGTGAAGACTGTGTCATTAAAGCGTTAAACGAGAAATTATTGGAACAGTTTCTTGGCCTCGATCAGCTCCAGTACCTCATCAGCCACCAGGTATTTGACCGATTTATTGGCCTTAATGAGCTTCCGAATAAAGGTTGCGGATATGTCGATCTTCGGTGCTTCTATCCACTCCACTGCCGGATGCTCTCGCCATCCCTCACCTGCCGCGTTGGGCCGAGGGTAAACGATCAGGCCGTAGTATTCCAGGATCCGATCGTGGTTTTTCCATTTGTGGAAAGCGTCCAGATTATCTTCACCGATCAATAGTCGGAAGTGATGCTGAGGGTACTTGTCGGACAATCTGGCCAACGTATCAATCGTGTAACTGGGCCTAGGCATGTCAAATTCTATATCAGACACTCTGAAGCGGTAGTGATCGTGCACTGCGGCCCGTACCATATCGATTCGGTCAAATTCATGAAGCAGATTCTTGTTCTTTTTGAAAGGGTTCTGGGGAGAAACAATGAACCATAGTTCCTCAATAGAAGTCGTCTCGTACGCTATATTGGCGATAATCAAATGCCCAATGTGGATAGGATTGAACGACCCAAAGAACAGTCCAACCTCCACTAATCGAGGAACTTTTTCGTGACCAACTCCGCCTCGGCCAGCGCCTGCTCCCTGTCATCGTTGATCAGCACGTAGTCAAACCTCGATTCATACAGCATCTCATCAGCGGCCTTTTCTAGTCGTACGGCTAAGGTGGAGGATGATTCTGATTGTCTGAACTCAAGTCGACGACGCAATGTATCCAGGTCCGACACCTTCACAAACACAGCCAATGCCTGATCTCCAAGTTCCTCTTTGAGGGTGAGTCCACCCTCCACATCGACATCAAATATGACGTACCGCCCAGCATCCCAAATCCTTTCCAACTCCGACCTCAACGTGCCGTAGTAATTGCCTTTGTAGACCTCCTCCCATTCCAGGAAGGCGCCGGCCGCTATCTTACTTTGAAATTCGTGGGTAGAAAGGAAATAGTAGTCAATACCATCGATCTCGGTGTCTCTTCTAGGCCTCGTAGTCGCTGAGATAGAAAATTCAAGGAGTGGGTTCTGTTCGATTAAATACCGTACAATGGTTGTTTTTCCGGCACCTGACGGTGCCGAAAAAATCAACGCCTTGCCTTTTTTCATGCATGCTAAACTAAAGATTTTATCTTAGTCTTGATAGCATTGATGAGGTCCACAGGCACTTCTTTCATACCGATTTTCTTCTTTAACATTTCCCGATATTCCTTCTCGGATTCCAGTTTTTCCAAGCAAGGAGCGGAGTCATCCACATGCTGTGCAAGGTACTCCTCCTCTTCGCTGCTGGCTTCATTATCCAACATCAGGGAAATCAGCTCAATAAACTTCTCACACTCGGAATGCTCGTCTTTATTCAGTGCCATTTGAATATATCAAGTAGGTTCAATTCTCGCTCTTTCCAAAGCCCATCTCATGGGCATATGATTTCAACTTCTCTTTCAACAGATTCCTTGCTCTGTGCAGTCGGGACCTTACAGTACCAATCGGAATGTCCAAGATCTTTGCCATCTCTTCATAAGTGAAACCTTCCAGATCACACAAGATAATGACAGTTCGGAAATCAATGGCCAGGGAATTGAGTGCATTACTCACTTCATCCCCAATCATATCCTTCACTGTATCGGTCCTCAGATCAACTGTTTTGTTGTCATCAACATCGTCTGAGTTGTAGAAGTTCTCTACTTCCTGATAATCTACTTTGGCTGGTTCCTTACTTTTCTTTCGAAAGTCGTTGATGAAGCTGTTCTTCAATATGCGGTACAGCCACGCCTTGGCGTTGGTACCTTGCTGGAAGCTCCTGACGAAGCGATACGCCTTGAGATAGGTATCCTGTACCAAATCCTTGGAGTCGTCCTCGTCAAAAGTCAATCGATAGGCGAAATTGTACATAGAATCAATATGAGGCATGAACTCGTCATAAAAGATCCTCACTTTTTCTTGATCGCTATACTCATATTTCGTCGATATATTGGATTCCTCGCTGTTTGCGAGTACGTTATTTGTTTCTATCATTGCTTGTACCCAGTATAAATCCTTCAATACATGTCGCTACATTGTTTGTACGAACTTTACCCGGTTTAGTTCCTTTCACAAAGTCGCCCTGATTACATTGCTGACCCTGACTATTTCCCATTGATGCCCTCCAAGGTTTTTATTCTCATCCTTCCCATATTCTTCTACACAGTAGCGGTCCAGGGCCAAGCCGATAGCCTAAGGATCATGATCGAATCGAAGTACGCCGTCGCGACAGGAGATGCCTTACCGCATTGGCTTGCGTTCAACCAGTTCGGTTTCTTCGAAAGTGGAGAAAGCAACGGTTACTTGAGAGCTGAAATCAAGAAAGGCCTTTTCAAAACAAAGGACTTCGAAATGACTACGGAGGTAGATTTCCTGGGGCGAACTGCGGGCGATCATTTCCTGCTGCACGAAGCCTACCTCAACCTCGAATGGAAGCAATTTGACCTACAAATTGGGCTCAATGAACCTAGAAACAGCGACTTCCCAGATGACCTTAGCATGGGACACCTGGTCACTAGCAGAAACGCACCCACCATCCCGAAAATCACAGCAGGATTTCTGGAGTACGTGGATGTGCCGCTGACCAAGGGCTTCTTGCAAGTCAAGGGTGTACTGGCTCAAGGAATCCTTGAGGAAGATCGCGTGGTAGAAAGAGCTCTCTATCATGAAAAATGGGCTTACCTGCGCACTCAAAAACTACCCATTAACTTGTATGCCGGTTTTGCCAACGTGGCCTTATTCGGCGGAGAGCTGAATGGAGTGAAGCAGTCAAACAATTATTGGGACGTCTTTTTTGGTCGACGCTCGTCCACTTCCAATGTCAATGGCGATTCGGTCAACGCGGCCGGTGCACACTATGGGATTTTTGACTACGGTGCCCAGATAGAAACAGACGACATTTCCATCAACGTGTACTATCAACAGCCTTGGGAAGACGGCACCAGCTTGAAAAACTTCTCCGCAATCAACAAAGACTATCAAATTGGTATACACTTGGTGCTAAAAGGGCAGCAGTGGGTGAGCGAAATCCTCTATGAAAATCTCAACAGCGAGCACCAGAGTGGGGAAGGGCTACCAGACCCTTACATTAATGGTGTAGGCTACAACTTTGATGACCTCCGCGCCATCGAGAATTACGACCAGTTCCTAGAAGATGAGCTAGGGATCACAACTAGTGGCGTGACGTTTGAGGAGTTCATCGATATCATCAGATTTGAAACCAACAACAACCTGGAGTGGGGTGGTAGAGATAGCTACTATGTCAATAGGGGATACCCTGACGGCAATACCCACAAGCGCTTCACAATCGGCAATTCGTTGTTTCTGACGTCCGATCGGGTCTTCGAAATGACCGGATTTCAAGCGCTCGATGCCAGCCGAATCGTCAACAACCGAATTCGAGCCCAACACTTTGGAGTCAAGGGAAACATAGTCCCCTGGGATGTGGACTATCGTCTACTGGTTACTTTCACTCACAACTCGGGTACCTACGCCGGGAAGTACGGGGGAAACATTAATAGCTGGAACCTCAATCGGGAATACTTTTTCCGTGATGGCGTCAACTCGGACTACTTGAGACTGGACCTATCGAAGGAGCTTGAGAAGACACCGATGGCTCTCAATCTGGCCTTGGCTTTCGACCAAAGGGGTTTCGGTCAGTACTTCGGATTTCTGGTTGGCGCCAAGTATACCTGGCGATGACCCTCAAGGTGCTACATGTCAATGGGGAGCGGACATGGCGAGGCGGTGAGAGACAGCTGTATCTGCAATTGAAGTACACGAGCCCCTCGATCGAAAGTCACGTCATGTGCCGAAGAGGCAGTGCATTGTCAGAAAGGATCTCAGAACTCCCTGTTCGCCGACACTTTAGCAGGCTAAAGAATGGTTTTGATCTTCGCTCTGCATGGCAGCTGTCCAGGCTCTGTCG
>JBCCXG010000385.1:0-6226 GCA_039191945.1 Bacteroidota bacterium | reverse complement strand
TTCTTGTCGAGAAGGAGATACCGCGGAATCCCAGCGTTTTGCCATCGATCATACGCATCCCTTATGTCGAGGCTGCGTAGGTGGATGCCTTGAAGTTGTGGATTTTCCGTAAGGTAATTCTGCCATCGCCTATCCCGCGTGTCCACCGATAAGTAGAGGAAGTCAACGTCCTCTTGGGCATAGTCTTGTCGCAATTTCACAGAGTTGGGAAACTCTTCGATGCAGGGCTTGCACCAGGTGGCCCACATGTCGATGTACAGGACCTTGCCGTAGAACGATGCGATCGGAACGGTGTCGTTTTCTGAAGTCACGGTGAGCAACTCTGGTAACGGATTCCCCTTTTCGAGTGACATTAGCTTGGCGTGTTTTTCTTCCAGGCCGTCGAGATAGTTTGATTTAGGGTAATAGGTTCGGAAGGTATCGAGGGCTGACTGGATGGGTGCGCTGATGCCTTCCAGATTCAAAAACTTGGAAATATGCGCCGCCAGCAGATACTCCTTGAAGGTATCATCACCGTCCATCGCTCGAATATGGTCAGCAGCCACAGAAGGGAGACGGGCCCATGACTCGGCCTTTTCTGCCGCTGAGCTACTGTTTTCCCAGAGTGGGGGATAGATGACCGCGTCCAGTTGGGATACGGCCAAATGGGTATAGCTGCTCAGTCCTAAGCGAAGCAACTCAGGGTCAAAATCGAACTGGTCATAGTCTTGAAATACCTCAGGTATTGAACGTTCACCGGAAATGCCGTAGTGACTCATTACATACTGTAATCGTTCCAGCCCACGTTGGGAGTTCCATAGGTGGTTGAGTATTCTGGTATCTTTTTCGTTCAAGTTTTCAAGGATATCCTTGTAGCCCTCCTCGTAGCGCTCCCATCGTTCTAGAAATTGAGGAGGCTGCAATTCCCAAGGGTAGGGCTTACTGTGCTGCTCTTTAAGCGCACTGACTTCCAGCAAGGCCTGATTGACTTCCGCCCCATCTCCCTCGAAGGTGACCTGGCTCACATCCGCGCAACTTCCCACTATGGCCATTTGCCATCCTGGCGCGAGATAGAGAGGGATGTTCATGTAATTGTAGACCATCAGATCGGGCATGGTGGGCTGGTCAAGCACCACGGTGATACCGTGCCGGACACTGTCGATACCAAAGCCCTCTATTGGTTTTGACTTGCGACTGACTACATCGGTCTCCATCAATTGGATAGCTGAGAAAGGGATGTCTCGATCGAATTGGATGAAGACGGTCCTTTTCTCCTCTGAATCGCCACATCCTGAGAAGAGCGTAATCAGTGAAAGGTAGATAAGGGTTTTTTGAATCCTCATAGGGCATCAAGGGTGGTCTGAATCACTTCTTTTGCTTGGGAGTTGTTTCGGATTGCTTTTTACCAGCCCCAAAATCTTGTATTTGCAATGTATAGTAGGGGGTCGATTCAATCTCGGCCATTGGCATTGTGGTCTCTACCCTTGGTTCGTAGGTGGGCATCCGGTACCCAGGTAGGGTCCCAATATCGATGTCGGCCCAATGATCCGCCCGAATCCGCGCCACTTCATGATCTGCCGACAGGTCGAAGGGTAGGGGTTCTTCCATGAGTTGGAAGTTGTGATATGACAGTTCCTTGATCGTCGTGTCCAGTTCCGTCAGGTGTTTGAAAACCTCATCATTGATCTGGGCGGATCCCTTGAGGCTAATTGCTGCCATTATGGTAAAAAGTATATACGATCTTTTCATTCCCCGTTGTTTTTGTTGCCTTGTTCTAAGATAAAGCCCCATTTGGCCTGGCACCAAGTGAGAAATTGGTTTTAACATCTGTTGGAGGCCATTTTAACATTTAGGCGCTTAGATCTCTTTGCCGCCCTAAAAGGTTGAAGTTAACGCCTTAATCACTACCTTCCTTGGACTAAGAACAAACTAACGATCCCAATGAAACATCTACTACGTCTTTCCATCACCGTCATGGTCTATGGCTGCCTATTGGCCTGTTCTGACGATGATGACACGACGGTTGAGAAACAGGGTGAATTACGACTTGATTGGGAGGTATTTGACCTTGGCCAGTCTGCATTGATCAAATTGCAGAGTAATAATCAAACGGTATTTCAGATCAACTTGTACCACAATACGACTCGGATAGCCCTCGATGATTTTGAGAGGGTGGATATCCTCGGCAGAGGCACGGTAGATGATGTGGATTTCTTTATTTATGGTATCAATGCGGGGACGGACGACTTTCCTTTGGCTGCGACTTATGAGAATGATACTCGCGCACTGTCGCCTTTGCAGTTCTCAGATGCCGAGATCCTTGTTCGACGCAATGCGTCGGGGGGTGCTGGGAATATCGTTGCTTACGAGTATGAGAGTGGCACGTTTGCGATTGACGCCCAATCCGAATCGCGATTCACATTGAGTTGGGATATGGTCTTCGTCAACGATGACGATCCATCAGATATCGTGGATGTCACGGGGAGCTACGAGGGAGCCTTTTTGTTTTCGGAGTTTTAGTCCCCTGGGTTGGAGCGCCGGATGCGTCGATTTTCTTATCTTCCCGGGTAATGAAACCATTCCGAGCCCTACTCCTACTGCCATTTTTTCTTTCTTCCTGCGTCACGGACGGTGATTCCAACGTCGATGGGGAGGAGTGGATTTCACTTTTTAACGGGACCGATCTTGCCGGCTGGGACATCAAAATCGCCGGGTATGATGTGGGTGAAAACCCACTCAACACCTTTGTAGTGGAGGATAGCATGATTCGAGTCCAATATGATGCGTATGAGACGTTTGGCGAATTGTACGGGCACATGTACTACGAGCAGCCTTACTCCTATTATAGATTGCGCTTTGACTATCGCTTCCTGGGAGAACAGACGCCTGGCGGTGCGACCTGGAACGTGCGCAACTCCGGTGTAATGTTGCATAGCCAATCGGCCGCTAGCAATGAGAATGGCCAACACTTCCCGGTGTCCGTCGAGCTTCAGATGCTTGGAGGTCTGGGCGAAGGTGACCGCACGACGGCCAATGTTTGCACGCCAGGTACGGCAGTAGAGATGGGGGATAGTATCAATTATGACCACTGTATCAGTTCTACATCTTTGACCTATCACGGTGATCAGTGGGTGTCAGCAGAGGCCATTGTGCTCGGGGGTGAGGCCATGATATTCTTGATCGAAAGGGATACCGTGTTGCAATTTGAGAAGCCCCAGATTGGCGGTGGACTGATCTCCAAAGCTTTTGAAGGACAGGATTGGGAACGCATGGGTGTCACCCGTGACAAGCAAAGCTGGCTGGATCGGGAAGGGGAAATATTAACAGAAGGCTATATAGCGTTGCAAGCTGAGTCACATCCAATTGACTTCAGGAACATAGCGCTACTCAATTTGTGTGGCTGTATGGACAAGAAAGCGAAGAACTATAAGTCCTATTATCTGAAGGACTGTCCGGAGCTCTGTCAGTATTGAGATGACCTGTGAGTCACGCCGGTTCATGTTTGATTATTGCCGGGTCTGTACAGTTTTGTAGATGGCTTTCGTTTGAAGTGCTTAGCTTCCTACTAAACCTTACAACATCATGACAAGAGCCACCAAAATCATCATTACCCTTGGGGTCAGCTTCACGCTTTTTTGTGCATTGCTGCTGCTTTCCTTCCAGCCGGTCCCCCTTCCTAATGCCGACAACACCGTCCTCGTTCAAGGTTTGATCTCATCCGTAGAGGCTGACGAACAGACGAAGGATCTCGTGTTTGCGATCGAGGGATCTGGTGACACCTATTATGTGAATCGTGGGATGGAAATGATCGGCTTTGATGCCTCCGATCTCGATCAATTGGTCGGTAAGCAAGTTTCCCTCCAGTACGTCCGTACAACGAGCCCACTCGAATTTATTGCGGGGACACATCACATCTCCAAAATTGAGTTGGAGGGATTCGTAGCCTTTGACGAACTTGAGGACCTTAGCGCGATTGACCTCGCGGCGAACTAGGGTTGAAAGCGGAGTTTTGGGGTGGAGATTTTTTGCTCTTACCCGCCAAAATCTAATTTTTCGATCTTTTGATGGTCAGGATATGCTAACCAGTAGGCCTTGACCCTATGTTCTTCATACAATGCCCGTTTTTCTACCTCGTCTTTCTTTTTCGATGAGGGAGATACAATCTCAACCACAAGAACGGGGGCACCTTCACATCCCTTTTCGTAAAGCTGATCTATATGACAAATGCATACATCAGGTTGCACCACCGTCTGCTCATTAAAATAGACATCGAAAGGAGCAACAAAAATCTCCAATTGATCATTGGTTCGATATTCTTCTTCTAATTCCAGGTATATCTTTTGCAAAAACCTTTGGTGCGCGAGGCCTGGCGCTGGCGGCATCTTATGCAGCCGGCCCTTGATTAATTCTAGTCGCTCCTTGGTATGCAAATGCATGTAGTCCAATGCACTATATACTCTGTCCGTTAATGTTACGGTCAATTCCATCGGCCAATTACCTTTCTGTGACTTATTAAAGTTAACTGGCTTCCGGTGAGAATGTGGCCTCAGGCATTGCGCTTGATTCTGGAGTACAGGGATACGTCCTTGCGCATGACAAAATCCCAAAGCACCTTGGACCATGACTTGTGGGCGTATAGGTCGTCATAGTACTCGGAGGCAGCCGCTTTTAGTGCAGGAAGCTTTGAGCCAGGAACCGACGGGAAGTCATGGTGCTCATTGTGGTATCCGACATTGAAAGTAATCTTGTTCCAGAATCCATAGTAGGAGTACGTTTCCTGCCCTTCTTTGAAAACATAGTGCTCAGAGATGAAGTGTCCTGCGATTGGATTCAGACCACCTGCAAAAAACATCGACAGACCCAAATACAGCAAGCCGTAGCCTCCAATCAAGAAAGTGAAGGGAACGATGAAGGCGATCTGGAGGAGCAGGTTCAGCAGTTGCCATTTGTCCATCTTCAGAGGCCTGATGAATACGGGGCGGAACGCATAAAACAATAGCTGGTTGATCAGCCAGATCAGTTTACCTAAGGGGCCTTTGAATACCCTAGCTTCAGCCGAACAGGGGATGTCTACGTCATCTTCGACGTCTCCTTGCTTCCAATGGTGCAGGTGATGATAGCGCTTAAAGGCCATGGCGTAGGGAATGACCAATGGAAAATTCGCCACAATGGCCAATAAGTTGTTGTAAGCCTCTTTTTTGAAGGCAAGATTGTGTGTGATCTCGTGGATGGCCAAAAACAGGACATGGCTGATGATGCTCCCAAAAGCCAATGCCATCAAGATGGCCCAGCCTGCATGCGCTGGCACCAAGAAGGAGATCGTAAGCTGCAGTGTGATCCAAAAAAGGGTTATGGGAAGAATCGTCCAGTCAGTGCCGAAAAGCGCCCGTACTTGTGGGTGGTCTGCGAGTATCTCTTTTCGCCTGCTCAAGTGAGGCTCTTTCAGGTCAGACCAGTAGAACTCCTCCCTCGAGGCTGTTGATTGCTGCATGTCGTTAAACTTGTAGTAGGTCAGTCTTATTCAGTGGACAATATCGGCAAATTGTCAGATACTTAACGAATTAATAACAGGCTAAGGGAACTTTTTTGAAAGTGTGAGAATCAAAGTGGATTGCCAGAAAGCTGAGGCAAGCGGTCATTAGGGTGCATATAAGCTGGCGCAGTGTAGATTTTCCTGTGTTCGTTGGCAAGACATTCCACGTCATACAACGGTACCTGCAAGCCCTCGAGGCAGCTTGATCTTTGCCAGTTTTCTGTTTTTGGTCTATCCAGCCAACCATTTTTGTAGTCGGCACTTTTCGCAAATAGAAAGCGGTCACTAACCACCGGAGTAAAATCTGACCAAAATTTTCTTTGAAGCATTTCGTCCTCTTGCGGACAACCACCAAGTGGTATGCAACCTAAGATGCGGAATATCAGTATATGTAACTGTATTTATTACATATAAACATGAGATACTTACCGCAAAACTATTCCAAGACGCAACTGGCCGAGGCACTATCTCCGATGGCAGAAGATGATCAGGCGACGCTACTCCAGTATGTATTGGAGCGCAGAAGAAAAAAGCAATCACTATAATGTCGACGTCTTTATGGAGTCGTACGTCCAAATTTCATAGGTGTAGCCCTCCTCGAAATGAGTGACGCCCTGGGTTGCACCTTGCCACTATCGGAATAACCATCAATAATCCGACATCTTTTTTTCATATTTATCAATCAATTGGATTAATATGTAATAAGTGATCAAT
>JBCCXG010000384.1:0-6248 GCA_039191945.1 Bacteroidota bacterium | reverse complement strand
GCTTAGTTGGTCTGGGTTGAGACCTTGCTTCCCCACCAGTCCTCATTGGGTGTCCAATCGGGGGAGAGCATTTCCTGTCGCTGTTGCTCCAGTCGAGGTAGTAGTACCTCTTGATAGCGATTCAGAACGGCAGCGTGAGATACGGAATCCCAATCTGCCTCCAATACGGGTAATCTGGCGCCGGCCTCTTCCAGCCACGTCAGCAGTCTTGTTTTCATTTGATCGGCTTGTTCCGACGCTGCAGATACCAGGTTCTTCTTTTCACCTGCATCCACACTCAAGTCATAAAGCTCCGAGCGGCTATCTTCCCAATAGTGGATCAGCTTCCATTGCCCTTCCTGAATGATTGCGTGTGGTTCACCCCCCTGGTTGCCGTAGTGCGGATAGTGCCAATAGAGGGGACGTGTAGGGAAGGGTTCGTTTTGCATGAGCGGAAGAAGGCTATTGCCGTCCTGATGCAGCTCAGGTGCCAGAGGCAAATTCGCCAAGTCCAAAAGTGTTGGAAATAGATCCGCACCGGTGACTGGATTCTCGATCTTTTGACCGGCTGCCAGCCACGGTACCTGAACGAAGTAAGGCACCCGCGTGCCACCTTCCCACTGGTAGCCCTTGCCACCTCTTAAGGTTAGGCTATTAGTGGAGTAATTGTCACCGGAGGCAACTCCGCCATTGTCGGAGGTAAAAACAATTACGGTATTATCATCCAATCCCGTCTCTCGAAGCGTTTCGAGCACAAGGCCCACCGCGTCATCGACCTGCTCGATGAGTCCCGCATAGACCGGATTGTCTTGCTGCTTTCGGATAGGGAGGACGCGTTCCATTTCGAATCCATCTTCTGCGATCCCCATGCTATCGGCTTTGGCTCGAAAGTAAGACCACTTCTCTTCAGTAGTTTGTATTGGAGCGTGCACGGCATAGAAACACAGGTAGGCCAGGAAAGACGAGTCCTGATTTTCCTTAATGAATGCGGCGGTTTCGTTCGCCAGTTTCATAGATAGGCTCATTCCGACCTCCTCAGGCCGGTCCTCAAGAAAAGGATTGTTGAATGGGGAGAAGAAGCCGCCGGTGTAGGGTCCACCCTGATGAAAGCCCCCTTTGTTGATATCAAATCCATGGTCAGTGGGAAGAGATTGCTGCTCCTCTGATCCGAGGTGCCATTTTCCAGCAAAGAAGTTGCGATAGCCGTGCTCTTTGAGCTTTTCTGGAAGCGTAGTGTACTCGAAGGGTAGGTGAGGTGTGTAGTCTGTAGGGAGCAGTCGGGTAAACCGACCCATTTCCCGCCAATCCGCACCCGTCCTCGCTCCGATATAATCCGTAATACCATGACGTATGGGAGAGAGTCCAGTCAGGAGGCTAGCTCTGGAGGGGCTACATACGGCGCAGGTACTATATCCTCGGGTAAACTGAAAGCCGCTGTTGGCTATTTCATCAATGTTGGGTGTTTCGTAATAATCACTGCCAGTACAGCTCAAGTCATGATAGCCGAGATCATCGACCACTATCACTAAAAAGTTTGGCTTTTTCGACGGCTCATCCGGGCGCTGGCAAGACACCCATAGGGCGACAGACAAGAGATAAAGGAGTAGTTTGTAGTGCTGCTTCTTCATCTGACTAATCTACTGAATCAAATCGATACGCTCGTCGGCGTAACCTTTAGGTATTTGAGTGGTAATTCAGAAAGCGAATACCGCTCAAAAAACTATTGTTTGTTAAAAATGATGTTTGCGCAATCTTACAATTAGCGTATCCGTTGAAAAGAAAGAGGAGTAGTATGTAAATGGCGGATCCTCGAAATAGTATTAACCGAAACCGAAAGCTCAAAAGCTCAACTCATGCCTAAGAAAAGATTCCTCTTACTCATTGGCGCCGCAGCGGCCGTGGTCATTGTATTTTTCGTAGCCACTAGATCCACATCCAATTCAGAAACAGCGATTATCGTTCCAGTGGAGTCGGGAGAATTTGTCGTAGAGGTTAACGTCTCTGGCGAATTGGAAGCCAAGCGTTCAACTAAGATCCTTGGACCACAGCGGCTGCGCAACTACCGAATTTACAATGTCAATATTCAGCAGATTATACCTGAAGGCACTTATGTTTCGAAGGGTGATTTTGTAGCGAGATTGGATCCTTCTGAGATGTCCACCAAGATCGGAGAGGCGCAGGCCGCTTTTGATGAGGAGGAGTCAGAGTATATCGCCACTAGGTTGGATACTGCTTTGACGATGAGAGAGGCGCGCGATGAGCTGATCAATTTGAAGTATGCGGTCGAGGAGAAGGAACTGGTCCTTGAACAATCTCAATATGAACCTCCTGCGAAGATCAAACAGTCGGAGATTGAGGTAGAGAAAGCCAGACGGGCGCTACAGCAGGCCGAAGAGAACTATGAGATCAAGCGGCAACAAAATGTGGCCAAAATGAACGGAGCCAGTGCGGAGTTTCGTCAAAAGAAGCAATGGCTCGATGGTATCCTTGAGTTACGGGATGAATTTACTGTATTGGCCCCGGAGGATGGCATGCTGATATATCACAAGAATTGGAATGGCACCATCAAAGAGGGCAGTCAAATCAGTACGTGGGATCCCATCGTGGCGATGCTTCCGGACTTGTCCGAAATGAATTCAGTCACTTACGTGAATGAGGTGGATATTAGACGTATTCAAAAAGGGCAGCCGGTTGAAATTGGATTAGATGCCTTTCCTGATAAACAAATCAAAGGAGTTGTCACAGAAGTCGCCAACGTTGGTGAGCAGAGGCCCAATTCTGATTCAAAAGTCTTCAAGGTTTTGGTTGAGCTGGAGGCGGTGGATGGGACGCTTCGTCCTGGCATGACGACGAGCAATAGAATCATCACAATGAGCATTGATGAGGCCTTGCACATTCCCTTAGAATGTCTCCACAACTTTGCTGATAGCATCACTTACGTGTATAAGCGAAGCGGCCTGGGAGTGCAGAAGCAAGAGGTGCGCATCGGTGAGACCAACGCTACATCTGCGGAGATCCTGGGAGGACTCACTGGAGGGGACCGGCTGTATCTGTCAACTCCATCTTCAACGGAAGGCGAGATAAGTCTACTAGAGGAACTGAACGGTCTCCGCAATCCTGGGGATGAGATCAGCACCCGATAAGTTCGGATCTCCATGCAAAAGCTTCTATTGAATTTCAGCATCGCCTTAGAGGCGGTCCTTGCCAACCGAATACGGTCCATTCTCACCGCCTTGGGAATCATTTTCGGCGTAGCTGCTGTCATCGCCATGCTGGCCATCGGTAATGGTGCACAGCAGGAAATCCTAGAGCAGATCAAGTTGGTAGGTGTCAATAACATCGTGATCAATCCAATCGTCGAGCAGAGCGAAGAGGACCTGGCTGAGGCGGAAAATCCGGAGGAGTCTGACAAGAAGAAATTCTCTCCGGGACTTACCAATTTCGACGCGCGAGCTATTGAGGACATGGTTCCCGGTTTGGAGCGGATCAGCCCTGAGATCATCCTCGATACTTATTTGGTGAATAATGGCATCCGACGAACGGCCAAATTGGTAGGGGTTCAGCCAAGCTATTTCGAACTTTTCAATTTTGAGCTGGAGGATGGTTCGATGTTTTCCAAAAGGCATCTACGCTCAGGAGATGCCGTTTGTATCATCGGGTCATCGATCAAGAGTAGATTTTTCCCTGCCCAGGATCCCATGGGCAAGTACATCAAGTGCGGTAAGAATTGGCTTCAGGTCATCGGGATTCTGAAACCTCGGATCATCTCCGAAAGCAGTATCAGCAACTTAGGCATCAGGGACTATAACATGGACGTCTATGTGCCCACACAGACGATGCTTTTGCGCTTCAAGGACCGATCACGCATCACTAGCGAGATGCTGCGCGAAGCGGATAATCGCCGACGCAGGAACAATGACGAGGAGAATGATAGCCCCGTCAACTACCATCAACTCGACAAATTGGTGGTCCAGGTGGCCTCCACAGACAAGATGTTACAGACTGCGGAGGTCATTGCGCGCATGCTTCAAAGGAGACATTCGGACGTGATTGACTTCGAGATCCAAATACCTGAGCTACTCTTAAAGCAACAACAACGCACCAATGATATTTTCAATTATGTGCTCTTCGCGATCGCTTGTATCTCCTTACTGGTCGGTGGTATCGGTATCATGAATATCATGTTAGCGTCTGTGATGGAGCGGATCAAGGAAATTGGTTTGCGTCTGTCACTAGGTGCCCAGAAGCTGGATATCATCAATCAGTTTTTGTTGGAGGCAATGATGATTAGTGTCACGGGTGGCTTGCTTGGCGTGATATTGGGGATCACTATTGCCGTCCTGGTCAGCACATTGGCCAACATACCCACCGTCATTACATTTGGGTCGATTGTCTTGTCCTTTGGGGTAGCCGCAACCGTAGGATTGATATTTGGTATCGCCCCCGCCCGAAAAGCTGCCAGTCAGGACCCTATACAATCGCTCAGATATGAATAACCGAATCATTGTCACTACTTGTATCTGTTTCCTCTGGACCGTACAGTTACACGCTCAAACTACGCTTACGCTTGAAGAGGTCATTCAGCAAGCAAAAGCCCAATCCATCGCTTCGAAGTCGGCCGAGACGACGAAAGAGATTTTTTATTGGCGCTATAGATTCTTCAGGTCGAACTACAATCCCTCCTTGACCATGTTTGGGAATCTGCCAGGCTACAACAAAGATTTCTTCCAGGTATCGCAGGATGATGGAACTTTTGCATTCCGGAGTAGGGAACAGATCAGTTCGAGCCTCAGTTTCGCGTTGGCCCAGCCCATTTCGTTCACAGGTGGAGAGTTGAGCGTCAACACGAGGTTTGAGCAATTCAATAACCTCGATGCCAATCCTGATGATATCAATCCGATCTACAATACGACGCTGGTCAATGTACAGCTCTTCCAGCCGATTTTTGCTTTCAATGAATTGAAGTGGGACTTGAAGATAGAGCCATTGCGCTATGAGGAGTCCAAGCGCTCCTACGTAGAAGATATGGAGTTTATTTCGCGCGAAGCGACCGCTTTTTACTTCAATTACTTGGATGCCCAGACGGCTCTGCAAATTGCGCAGTTCAACCTGGCCAATGATGAAGCTAACTATAACATCGAGCAAGGAAGATACAACATCGGTACCGCTTCTAAGGATCAGTTGCTGCAGTTGGAGCTTCAGGTACTGCGTGATCAACAAAGCGTAACACAGGCTCGGCTCGATTTACAGCTAGCCCAACTCGCATTGCGTACCTATATCGGACGACAGGAGAATGATGATTTACAGTTGGATCTATTGCTACCGGAAGGACTGCCTGAGTTTGAGATCCCGCTGGCAGAGGCATTGGAGTATGCGAGACAAAACAGGGCGGACTTTACGGAATTTGAACGGGAGCGTTTAGAAGCCCAAAGGGACGTCGCAGAGGCGCGGGCAAGTCGAAATCAGACCGGTTTGAGGGCTTCCTTCGGACTCAATGACGCGGGGGCCAGGATTGGGGACGCTTACCAAAACCCCAATCAGCAGCAGCGATTCAATATCACCTTCAACGTGCCGATCTTGGATTGGGGGCGAAATAAGTCGAGGGTTGGGATAGCCATGGCCAATCAGCAATTGACTGAGTACACTTTGGAGCAGGAGATCCAGAATTTTGAGCAGGAGATCATTACGATCGTCGGACAGTTTGAGGTGCTGAGAGCGAATGTGGCTATTGCGAAGAAGTCTGACGAAGTGGCCAAGGAGCGATACGATGTGGCGCAGAATCGCTACGTCATCGGTAAGACCAATATCACGGATCTCAACATCGCGCAAACGCAAAAGGACGAAGCGGTCAGAAACTACGTCAACGCACTCCGTCAGTTTTGGTTTGCCTACTACGATTTGCGGAGATTGACGCTCTACGACTTCATCGAAAGGAAGCGACTTTACGTGGTGAATGAATAGAATGAAACACCCCTACGCATCAGCGGGTAGGGTATGTTCCAGACCGATGAGCGTGTAGACCTGCTCTTTGCAATCGTTCATGATCTCGACTTGCCGGCTTTTATCATTTTCCATACATAGATATACGTAGGCGCCGTCCAGCAGGCAAAAGATCATATTGGCAGTTTTTGCTGGCTGCTCTACGTCAATGAGATCCGCCTCTTGGCATTTGATCAGGTGATCTTCCAAGGCGGTGCGAAGCGTATCGTGCAGGTCTTTGTACTTCTTTTGAATGACCTTGCTACGAAAGATGAGGCTGTAGCAGTTGT
>JBCCXG010000383.1:0-6281 GCA_039191945.1 Bacteroidota bacterium | reverse complement strand
TCAACTTCCAGCCATCGCTGAAGCGTTCGTCGCACTTCTTCTTTCTGCATTTCATCCAATGCATAGACTCCTAAGGAATGATGATGGCGTTCGGGTAACATGTACCACAACGCATCGAGGTCTTTAGGAGGTGCAACACTGAATGCCGACCAGGGATCACTGCCTCTATAGATGTGGATGAACCGATCGCCCCCTACATTTAGCCAGTCGAGAACCTTTCGAAATAAGGTATTATCGTATTGTGCCTCAACAGAATCGGGAAGATAGGTTATCCAAGAGTTTGGTGAGGTAGTAGACGGATCAACAAACTCTTCAAATTCGTCATTACTATAGTTCCATGATCCCAACTCAGTGGCACTTTGGTAAATGTAGGGTCCGGTTTTTGCTAATCCGCGATCGCTGTAATACTCTAGTGTCCTTACGGCTGCCAGCAGATGATCAATGAAGCCTTCGGCAGTCGCACTATCGGAGGGACTGTCCTCGCAGCTGACGCCATACATCCAATGGGCGAAAGGGTACTCCAATATGCTGTATTCCAATGCCTGCTCCATGGACATAGTACTAAATTCCTCTTTGGCCTCCTTCGCCCGTGATTGGAAAAGTGGTATCAAGCGATCTCGGTTCTCAAACAGCGCTAACTGGAAGCTGCGGATCCTGGATCTGCACTCATGACTACCTACGGTATCCAGGAATTGAAAAACTCGTTCATCCTCAAAGGACAGCATCATTGGAGCCGCAATAGGAACGGTGGCCTGCACATCATCAGGATAAAAATACCGGTAAAGCGTAGCTGTGACCCCTCCCTTGCTGCCACCCGTACTGATCCAGGGGCCCTCATAGACTCTCGACAATATTTCGCGCCAGCGATGAAGGTCGGCCGTTATCTGCTTGAAGTTCAAGTACTTCCAATCTATTTCCTCTGGTTGGCTTTCGCCGAAATAGCGATGCTCAACGAATAGCTGGTTGCCGCTGACCATGCTAGCCAGTGGTGAAAGCTTCCCTGACTGCAAGTACGAATACCAATCCTCATCGATGTCATAGCCGTGGGTGTTGATGACAATGGGCTGCTCAGGGGCCTTGTGCGTCAGTATGGCATGCTGGTAAAAATGACCTCCTTCTGGATGCTCATGATCGATCGGTTGTCTGAGTTGCAGACGATAAACAGGGACGCTACTGTTTGCACTATTTATGCGCGTGATGCTCATCCCTGGCAGTTGAGAAAATTCACTCTCGACTTCCGAGATGGGAGAAGAGCAAGAAAGCGTGAGTAGGAGTATGAACCAGGAGTTTCTTGCCAATGTCATTTGCCGCGAGGCTCATTGAAGTACGTACAAATGTAGGAGATCAAAGTACTTACCACGTGTTAGGAGCACTTTGACTAGGTGGGAATCGCTAATCCACTCGACTATACCTCTTCAAAATTCCGATGACCTCATCCACCGGCAGCGCCTCGATCCGGTGCCCATCTCGGCCCTCCATCGTCTCTGCGGCAAACAGGGAATTGATAATCGCCTCTTCGGTGGCTTCGATGGTGGCAAGGAACAACGGACTCATCTCGTCATTGCGAAGCAGTGTTTTGTTCTCCACCTTAGCCTCGGTTTGGTAGGCTTCAAAATTGCCCTCGGCCACTGACGCGGCAATGACGTAATCTCCACTGCCATTGGAGGCGATCCCACCCGTCTTGGCGAGACCCATCATCGCACGCTTGGCCATTCGCTCAAGATTGCGAGCGTCGACAGGCGCATCCGTGATTACCACCATCATGCATGAGCCGTCCGCCGACTCGATTTGATTCTTGAAATAGTACTTTCCTAGCTCCTCGCCGACCGGAACACCATTGATCTGAAGCACCCCTCCGAAGTTGCTTTGCACCAGGACTCCCACCGTGAAACCTCCTAGTGCCTCGGGCAGCTTCCGGGAGGAGGTCCCGATACCTCCTTTCCAACCGAAGCAGATGGTTCCGGTGCCCGCACCCACATTGCCCTCAGTCACTGGCCCGGAGCTGGCAGCTTGGATGGCACTAAGGACATGGTCCTCTCTAACATGCCGCCCGCGGATATCATTGAGGTAACCATCATTGGTCTCTCCGACTACCGCGTTGACAGAACGTACGCTTTCGTTGCCTGGCTGGGACAAGGTGTAGCCGATCAAGCCATTCATAGCGTTGGGTACACTTAGCGTATTGGTCAACACAATCGGTGTTTCAATATTGCCCAATTCCTTCACCTGACTATATCCGGCAAGCTTACCAAATCCATTGCCAATGTAAATGGCGGCAGGTACTTTCTGTTGAAAAACGTTGCCGGGATGGGGAATGATCGCGGTAACCCCAGTCCCGATATCATCTCCTTCGACGAGGGTGTGATGTCCAACGCTGACCCCCCGCACATCAGTGATCGAATTGTTGGTGCCGGTCGGTAATATGCCGATTTCGACGCCATGATCCCGTGCTCTCTGAGCCTGCGCCGGGTTGGAATGAGCCGTGGTGCCTAGGATGACAAAAGAAAAGTAGCAAAGAAAGAGGGTTGGGTTGCTCATGTTTCGCTGTCCATTGAGTCAGTAATTTAAAACTTCATCCGAAGACGTCTCCCGATTTTGGGGTCTTGCGTGAGGGATGCGGGCAGATGTTTAAGCCCGAAATGGCCTGTGGGGAGGGTTGGCGAGTGCCTGCAGCCCGACCCTGAGGTAGAGAGTACGGGGATTCTGCACTTTGGAGCATCTAGCTTCTCTCACTTCAGGGGCACGCCCAAATGGCTCAATCAGTCCAGCCACTCAATCTCGGTGGCTCGCCCGCCCACCAGGATCGTAGTGAAGGCGGCATTTGCGTGCCGGCGGATCTTGATCGCTCCCTTTTCTGGGCGAAGAAAGAGGCGTGACCGGACATTGCGAGCATCAGTCTTGTGGTAGAGAACCACCACCTGGCCCTCAATATCACCTCGGAATTTTAGGCTGGATTTTTTGGTTTTGAGAAGGATCGGCCGCTCCGGTTCTTCGCCCTCGAGTAACTGAAGGAGTTTTGAGACCTGTGGCACGCCGTGACCGAGGTAGTTGTTGGAAAAAGGGTACAAATGCCCTGACTGCTCAATGAGCCTTCGAATCTCCCTGACACTGAGGTCAGGTCGGATCTCCATTAGGCAAGCAGCCAGACCCGTAATGACCGGTGCGCTAAATGAAGTCCCGGCGGCTGCGTAGACGGATACATCCGGCTTGATGTATGGCAGTTGCTCGGGCCCAATGCTACTGTACTGCATCCGGTCCCAAACTTTGAATTTGGCGGCACCGACAGACAGTGCTCCCCGCGCATCACCGGGAGTGGAGACAATCTGCCAATGGGCAACGCTCCCTTCGTTGCCCGCTGCGACGACTACCAGCATGTCTTTCTCGTCGAAAGCATGATCGATCGCCCGGGCCATCATCGATGTCTTACCGTCCATGTCTTCTGGCTTGTAGTTTTCTGAGGTGTCGGTGTAGCCAGTAGAGTACCCTAGTGAAATATTGATCAATCGAACACCCATGGAATCCATAGCTTCTAACGCGGCAATGAGGTAGTCCTCTTCAATGCGCTTCTCATAACTCCCGTGGTCCGTCCGGGCGAGGTAGTACTCAGCGCCCGTCGCTAGTCCGAACTGTACGCCAGTCTCCGCATGGATCCCTCCAATCAGACCCCAAACCTGCGTGCCATGGTCGTCGTCGAGCGCTCGAAATCCACTGAAAGGCTCGGCGCTCGGGTCGATGAAATCCTTGTACCACTTGACGCGGTCCTCCTCAAAGAAAGGCCCAAGTGATGGGTCCTTTGTCGCTCCCAGAAATCCACCATCGATGATGCCGATCTTCACCCCTTTGCCGGTCAGCCCTTGATCAATTAATAACTGTCCCTCAATTTGTTCGAGAGCGAAGCCTAATTCGGCGGCGTCAGTTGGAGCACCGGTGAGCTCAAAAGATCGGACGCGCTGTGTGGGAAGTATTTGTAGAGATGCAGCCTCCGCTGCCGTCAGCTCCACCGTACAGGCCTGCAACCATTTTGAGCAAAAGGTGGGATGGGCGTCTTCAATAGTCGCCAGTTGCTCGGTCGCGACCCAAAACTTGTGCTGCCCCTGGACGGTAGCAAAGATTTGAGTCGTGAGGAGTAATAAAGTCAGCTGAAGATGCGACATACGATCCGGTCCATGTGGCAAAGGATGATTCGGGAGACTTTTTTACAAAATTAAGAGAGAATCAATATGAGGAGCGATCAAGCGTATCAAAAGCTGCAAGATGGGAGGCGGTTGGGATTTTGTCAATATGGGGATTTGGCTGGCTTTTCTGTCTTTGGCTTGCACGGATTACCAGGTTCCCGGAAGTGGTTTACGGATGACAATGAAACTGCTCAATCACTGGGAATACGCTTGATCACCGTCGACCGACCGGGTTTTGGCATCAGCGATCCCAAAAGTAATCGGAGTTTTCTGGACTTTGGAGATGATATCCACGAACTCGCGGGCTCTTTCGGTATAGAAAAATACTCGGTCTTCGGGATCTCCGGAGGTGGTCCTTATGCGGCGGCGTGCGCCTTCCAGCATCCTGGAGCGATTCATCGCCGTGGGCTGATCTCCACGGTCAATCGATTCGAAAATGGCAATCCGCCAAGTGAAATGGCTGCTGAAAACAGAAGTGTGTTTACACTATCTAAAAGGTTTCCTTGGTTGCTCAAGCTCATGCTCAAGCAGCAAAAGAAGATCATTGAAGCGCAACCTGAAAGGTATGTTCGGGCGATCATGAGGAATACAAATCACCTGTGTGCATCGGACCGATTGATCATGGAGCAGCGAGACACTGCCGAGTTTATGCTCACCCACATGGGAGAAGCCTTTCGTGGTGGTGTCGAGGGCACGGTGTTCGAAGCCAGACTTTTCACCAGAGACTGGGGGTTTGATATCAAAGACATTGAAGTCCCTATCGAGCTATGGCACGGGAGAGAGGATACGCTCTCACCCTTTGGCCCCGTCCAGCGGCTCGGTGATGACATCCAGGAGGGGAACCGTCACTTCATCGAAGGCAAAGGACACTTTCTCACAGAGGAGGAAGGGATTTGGGAAAGCATTCTACGTTCGATGAAGTAAAAAGACGACTACATCTGATACTTTTGAGTGGATCGGCTCATGGAGCTGATGGGATGACTTGTCGAACTCCAATTTCATCATTACTTGAGATACAATCCACTACCGGCCCAGGTATACCAAAGGAACCGCGCAACACTGACGAAGCATTTGCCAGAGCGAGCGGTCGTGATTCTCCATGCCAACGACACAATGCCCACCAATGCGGATGGTACGATGCCTTTTCGGCAAAACAATAATCTACTGTATCTGACGGGCATTGATCAAGAGGAAACGATTTTGGTGATGGCCCCTGATCATCCCAATCCAGACTTACGTGAAGTCTTGTTTATCCGTGAAACCAGCGAGGAGATCGCGATTTGGGAGGGTCCAAAGCACACGCTGGAAGAGGGTCGGGAGCGCTCAGGGATTGAAAAGGTTCGGTGGACCAAGGACTTTGAAGGAGCGCTTGCCGGTATTGTGAATGACAGCGATGAGATCTTCCTGTACAAAAATGAGCATGATCGTGCCACGAACCCCGTACCCACCAGGAATGATCGCTTCATCGAATCGATCAAGCGGCAGTTCCCTCTGCACAAACTCAATCGGTTGGCGCCGCTGCTATATGACCTACGGGCGGTGAAAACTCAGGAGGAAATTGATGCGGTTCAAAAAGCTTGCGACATCACTGACCACGGCTTCCGAGCGCTTTTGTCTGCGCTTCGCCCGGGGATGTACGAGTACGAATTGGAAGCGATCCTCAGCTACGAATTTCTGCGGAGGGGCTCTCGCGGATTTGCGTACCAGCCGATTGTGGCAGGGGGCGCGAATGCGTGTATCCTACACTATGTGGAAAATGATCAAAAGCTAAGGGATGGGGACCTGGTGCTGCTAGATGTCGGCGCGGAATATGGCAATTACAATGCCGACCTCACTAGGACGATACCGGTCAATGGGCGATTCACCAAGCGCCAAAGAGACGTTTACGAAGCCGTACTTCGGGTCAAAAACGAAGCCACCGCACTCTTGCGGCCGGGCGCTAACCTCAAAGATTATCAGGAAGAAGTGGGTAAGATGATGACTTCCGAGCTCATTGGTCTCGGACTACTGACCGCTGAAGAGGTCGCCGCTCAAGATCCAAAGTCCCCTGCTTACCGGAAGTACTTCATGCACGGAACTTCACACCACCTGGGGCTAGATGTGCAT
>JBCCXG010000382.1:0-6293 GCA_039191945.1 Bacteroidota bacterium | reverse complement strand
TGCCACCAGGTCAATCTCGAATTCCTCGCCAAAGGGGTGATCGAGCGGGATGGCTATTTGCTACCCGATACGTTGGTCGGAACAGACTCGCACACGCCGATGGTCAACGGTATCGGAGTCCTTGGTTGGGGGGTTGGCGGAATTGAAGCCGAGGCTGCAATGCTTGGCCAACCGATCTACATGATTCTGCCACAGGTGATTGGGTTAGAGCTTACCGGCGAATTGAAAGAGGGAGCGACTTCTACTGACCTCGTCTTGACCATAGTCAAGCTTCTTCGAGACTATGGGGTCGTTGGCAAGTTTGTGGAGGTCGTGGGTGATGGTTTGGACAACCTTACCGTCGCAGATCGGGCAACCATCTCCAACATGTCTCCCGAGTTTGGCTGTACAGATACCCACTGGCCCATCGATAACCAGACCCTGGCTTACATGCGAAAGACGGCCAGGTCTGAGGCACATATCGATACGGTCGAGGCATACGCGAAAGCGAACTTGCTTTGGCGCAATCCGCAAGACAAAATTGAATATACGGACGTCCTGCGGCTAGACCTTGGTACCGTAGAGCCTACGATCTCCGGCCCTAAGCGACCTCAGGACAAGATTTTGCTGCGCGAAGCCAAAGAGACGGTAAAGGGACTGCTCAGTAAGACTTATACAAGGGAATATGTCCCCGTGGATGATCGTGACACGCTCATAGAGGCGGCCGTCGAGGGTAAGATCAAGTCGGTACCCATGAAGAAAGGTGACTTGAAGTTTAACCTCTCCGATGGGGCAGTGGTAATTGCTGCGATTACCTCTTGCACCAATACATCGAACCCATCTGTAATGATTGGGGCGGGCATGGTGGCAAAAAAAGCAGTCGAGCTGGGCTTGGACGTGAAACCGTGGGTGAAGACCTCTCTGGCACCCGGTTCTCGCGTCGTCACCGAGTACTTGGAGAAGTCGAATCTTCTCCCCTACCTCGAGGCACTAAAGTTTCACGTGGTGGGTTACGGATGCACGACGTGTATTGGCAACTCTGGAGATATGATGGATGACGTCCAAAAAGCAGTGATCGAAAATGATATGGTGGTCTGCTCTGCACTCTCTGGTAACAGAAACTTCGAGGCTCGAATCCACCCGAACATCAAAATGAATTTCCTGGCCTCACCTATGCTCGTGGTTGCCTACGCACTGGCTGGCCGGATGGACTTCGACATGAACAACGAGCCGCTGGGACAGACGCCTAATGGCACTGATGTATACCTAAAGGATCTCTGGCCGTCGCAGGCCGAAATCAACGCCATGATGGACAAAGTAGTGACTCCTCAAGATTTCGAGAAGTCATACGCGACTGTCTTCGACGGGGACGAAGCTTGGAAAGGGCTCGACGCCCCCACCGGACAGACCTACGAGTGGGATGAGAACTCCACCTATATCCAGGAGGCGCCCTTCTTCAAAGATATTTCTACAGAGGTGCTGGAGCCTGAGGACATCAAAGGAGCAAAGGTACTACTGCAACTGGGAGACATGGTGACCACCGACCATATCTCGCCTGCGGGTAAATTCCTGCCAGAGCACCCTGCGGGTAAGTATCTGGTGGAAAGAGGTGTGCAGCAAAGGGACTTCAATAGCTACGGATCCCGAAGAGGAAATCACGAGGTCATGATGCGCGGGACCTTTGCCAATGTTCGGATCAAGAATAAGCTCGCTTCCAAAGAGGGCGGCTATACTACCTATCACCCTTCCGGAGAAGAAATGGCCGTTTTCGATGCTGCCATGAGGTATCAAGAAAGCGACACTCCGCTCGTCGTCATTGGAGGGAAGGAATATGGTTCAGGTTCCTCAAGAGATTGGGCCGCAAAAGGCACAATCCTTTTAGGTGTAAAGGCTGTTATCACCGAAAGCTTCGAACGGATTCACCGATCGAACCTGGTTGGGATGGGGGTTTTGCCCATGGTTTTTATGGAGGGTGAAAATCAAGATACCCTTGGCCTTACAGGCAACGAAACCTACGATATCGAAGGGATTGCCTCTGACCTAACGCCCGGTAAGATTGTAGATGTCACCGCCACCAAACCTGACGGTACTGTGGTCAAGTTCCAGGCCAAAGTAAGGCTGGACTCCGGCGTCGATGTGCAGTACTACAAGCATGGAGGCATCCTGCACTATGTTTTAAGGAAGTTCCTGGAGGATGAGTAGGCAGCATTCCCCAAATCCATAAGAAATAGCAAGAAAGAGAAGCCGGTTAATGCCGGCTTTTTTCATGGACGGAAAGTCAGAACCTCTTCCCTCAATTTTCGTATTTGTATAAATCGATATCAATTCCTACATTTATGAAAATTGCAAATCAATGAAGGGTACAAATCTGGGAGAATTTGAAGAGCTACTGATGTTGGTAGTCGCTGCTCTTTATCCTCAGGCCTATGGATTGGCGATCAGGGAAGCAATCAAGGATAAGGCAGGTCGTAGCGTAGCAATGGGAGCGGTCCATGCGGCACTTAATCGCCTTGAAAAGAAGGGGTACTTATCTTCACAATTGGATGAAGCCACGCATGCCAGAGGTGGCAGACGCAAAAGACTATTCGCTCTGACCGTCTCAGGGAAGGCAACCCTGATACAAGCCAGGGACCTGCGTACGCAGCTCTGGGGTAGCATCGACCAGCTCTCCTGGGATCAAATGAACTTTGGATATGGGAGGACCTAGCCACCCACCCGCAATTGCCTTCCGACTCCTACGTTGGTTCTGCCAAGAGCATTGGATCGAAGAAATCGAAGGGGATCTTATAGAATACTACGAGCTCTATCGGGCTAAGCACCCGGGCTGGAAAGTCAAGATCTTTTTTTGGTTCCACTTGATCAGTCTCATCCGACCCTACAATATCCGAAAACGTCAAAACTCAATTCCTTTTAGTATGTATCAAGCGCAACTACGGTTTGCTTGGCGATATCTCGTCAGACACCGGTCTCAAACATTGACCAACTTGCTCAGCTTATCCATCGGCGTAGCTAGCTTTCTGATTCTTTTCATCTACGTAGATGGAGAATTGAGTTATGACCGATTTCATGATGATGCTGATCTCATCTACCGTGTACCTGTAGATTTCCTTGTCGATGGAGAACGTATACCGGACGCAACCGTGCCTCCAGCCCTCAACAAGGCGCTCAAAGAAAACCTGCCGCAGGTAGCAGCAGCTACTCGGCTTTTCCCTGGGTGGGGTAGCAAATTCAGCGTACGAGTCAATGAACAACACGCTTTTGTCGAGACGGAGGTATTGCGAGTAGACCCGGAGTTTTTCGACGTCTTCGGCTTTCACCTGTTGTCGCAGTCTGATCCTTCACCGCTCTCAGACCCTAGTAGTGTGATCCTGACTGAGCGTACGGCGAAAAAGTACTTTGGCGAAGAAAACCCTTTGGGGCGTGAGCTCATATTTGAAGGGATGGACCCCGAGCGCCGGACGGTCACCGGGATCATAGAGAATGTCCCTTTCAATTCCCACTTCACCTTTGATATCCTCCTCAAGCTGCACAACACCTCGCGAAACCTCGATGAAGACTGGGGATGGTACAACTACTATCAATACATCAAGGTCAAGGAGCGTGCCGATGTATCATCACTCGATGAACAAATGCAGGAGGTTTACGATGAATTCAATACACGAGAACAAGAAGATGAAGAAAAAAACATCGTTTATGCCCAGTCCCTAGGCGACATTCATTTGACTTCCCAACTCAAGTGGGAGTTGGGGGACAATAACAACCTGATGACGATCCGGATTATCACACTACTTGGGATCTTCATCCTCCTCATTTCCCTGATTAACTACGTAAATCTTACAAGTGCCCAGTTGCTCTCTCGGGTAAAAGAAGTAGGTGTGCGGAAGTCTTTTGGCGCACGTGGCACATCTCTGATTGCCCAATTCCTCTTCGAGTCCATCCTACTCACGATCATCGCCATTGCAACCGGAGCAGGTATTGCTCAGCTGATATTTGAGCTCTCCCCAGACCTTTTCGGCCGAAATATTTATCTGGTCGATCAGATCGGCACTTTGGGTATTTTGAGCTTGGTGGTTGTTTTGGTGGCGTTTCTAGCTACAATACGGCCGGCAATGCGTTTTTCCTCGCTGGGGAAAGGTCCATTGCGCTCGAGGACCGGTCTTCTGAACACACAAAATTTGCTCCTAGTGGTGCAGTTCACTGCCTCAAGCATCATCATCGTCGGGACGCTAGTGGTGCTCAACCAAATGAGCTTTTTTCGAGAGGCTGACAAAGGCTTCAACAGCCAACTGCTTGTGATCGAAAACGCAAGGACGATCCAACAGCAGGATGCGCTCCTTGATGAGCTACTCGCCCTCCCGTCAATCGAGGCCGCCGGATACACAAGTGGACTACCCGGTGTACTGAACTGGACGACGATGATTGGATATCCCAACGCATTCCAGATGAGTTACGCGCTGATCGGACCCTCCTACCTCGAAGCAGCAGGCTTCCAGCTACTAGCCGGGCGCAACTTCCGTGAGGGTAACGAGTCTGACATGTCGGAAATGCACTTCATTATCAATGAAGCAGCGGCCAAAGCACTGGACTTTGATCACAATGATTTGGGCGTGTCTATTCCCATTGCCACCGATGGTGACTCCATTCAGTACGGTAAGGTCCTTGGTGTCGTGAAGAATTTCCACTTTACGGACTTCAAGACCAAGATCAAACCCTTCGCCTTTTTCTACAGACCGGGACAGCGGCAAAATCTTGTTTTGAATGTCCAATCATCAAATATGCATCAGGCGCTGTCAGCGATCGAGGGTATCTGGGATTCGTTCTCCAATGGCATTCCGGCGACCAACTATTTTCTGGAACGGAAGTTTGACCAACTCCATGTACGAGAAGCCAGGCTATCTCGCATTTTGACGATATTGTGCATTTTGTCCCTCTTTCTATCCTTTACTGGGATGCTAGGTATTGTTAACTTTCTGATTAGAAGGAGGCTTAAGGAAATCGCCCTTCGCAAAGCACTCGGGGCATCCCTCTTGCAGGTGGTCCAGTATTTCACAAAGAACTTCTTAGTGCTGGTCTTGATTGGCAATGGTATTGGTCTCCCTTTGGCCTATGCGGCAATGAATGAGTGGCTTGATGACTTCTCCTACCGCATTCCCCTTTCTCCAATGTATTTTGGGATCGCTTTACTAGCTACGCTTGCCCTGGCGGCCCTTCTCGTTGGAACAAGGTCGGTGGTGACAACGCGGACAAATCTGATTGATCGACTCAGAGAAGAATAACTTCTTCAAGAAAGGACTGAAAGAAACAATTAGGGTGCTAGAACCACTAGAAGACGCGACCCGTGAGATAGAGCGTCAGTGGAGGATGTTCGTTTCTTTCCCAGTAGGCGAAGCTGCTACTGCGACCAAAGCTCTCGCCGGACTCATATCCCTCACCATGGGAAACGTGAATCTCCACTGACGTGTCGTCCGACCAGACGTTGATCAACTCAAGAGCCACAATGACCGGCTCATCAATGATCACATTGCTAGAAGCAAGATCGCTGGTGACCCATTTTCTCCCTTTGAATGCACGAACAAAAATGGGCTTCCGGAGGATCGATTCACCGGGCATGTCTCCATACAGGCCATAGATATTGACTCGAAACAAGGCGCTGTCGGCGGTGTTCAATTTGAGGTGGAAGTTGATGTCTTGGAGCAAGTAGCGCTCTCCACCGTTTTCAATCCGTATGCCCCACTCCTGGCCTTGGCCAAGGCCAGCGTCTTGTTCGTAGAGGGTAGTTGCTTTCGTGGGCTTCGGACGTCCAAATTTCTCCCGGCTTTGCATACGCAACCCGCCGATGTTCACCTCTTTCAGATAGTAATCGCGATGATACAATCGGATACCAAGGATACCGCCAGTCAATGCCTTGACGGGGATCACCTCCAGCTCGTAGCCCAGCGAAGTGATGTAGAGACTATCATCTGCGGCTGCACTGGACAAATCAATCTCGAAATGTCCCGCTTCATTTGATAAAACACCAATGTCCTTGCCATTGACGCCCACGTTAACGTAAGCCATCGGTTGGCCTGATTGGGCATCAACTATGATCCCAGTATAGGTCTGCGAAAGGCAGGCTATAGGCAGATAAAGAAAAAAAACAATAAAGCCAAAGAATCTCACCTCGTGTGCATGTCGATTAGATCCTACTTCAAATTAAGTTGATTCCGATCCCCAGATCAAGGCGTTGGGAATGATTGCCGTATCAGCCTGTATTATTCTATTTGAGGATGGTATCTCAGGACACCTGGTTAACGATTTGGGCTTATCAAGTCACG
>JBCCXG010000381.1:0-6320 GCA_039191945.1 Bacteroidota bacterium | reverse complement strand
TTGTCCGAATTTAGAATGGGGCACATTGCGAAAAACAGGCGAACATCACGAATAGCAGAATCCGGGCTAGGAGGGGACAAGGGATCTACGGTGGCATTTCTTTTTTCGCTTGTCAAGACTCCAGAGCATTCCTGCAAAGGGGGAGAGACATAGGCGCTGTGCAAGGAAAGATATAACTTAGGAAGAAACACATCACGGTAGCGTTTTATGGGGGGCTACCTAGATCACAAAACCATCTCATCCATCTTCGTTATGGAGCCCAGGATTGAAACATACAACTCGAAGGATTTTCGTAACAAATACTTCAACGCGAGTCCAGAACTAGAAATACTCTTCAACAAATGTGTCGAAGACTTTTTCTGCTTGCGGATAGAAGATGTGATTGACAGAGTTGTTAAGCCGATATCGCCGTCGAGGGAGGAAAGCCACACCGTCATCTTTGTGACGGAAGGTTCTTACAAAACAAAAATCGGCTTTGAGGAATACACCATTGAACCTGGACAAATCGTAATCTATCAAGCAGGTGCCGTATTCTCCACCCCGCAGATTTCCAAAAAAGTCAAAGGCTTTACGTGTCATTTTCATCCTGATATACTCATCGGCAAATTTGGAAACCACACGTTACTCACAGATTTTGAGTTTTTGAATGTGGGCAACCACCCAATTATACGTGTAAGCAAAAAGTCAAACCCTGCGATTCTGAACCTGCTCGAAAGACTATGCGCCGAGTTCAAGTCTGATGGGCGACCCAACCCGACGATCGTACATTCTTACCTCTACACGCTACTTGCTGAGTTACAACAATTGTTTGGTAAAAACGACTCGATCAAGCATAGCGCCGCATTTCAACTCACTTCCCAGTTCAGAAAATTGGCTTACCAAAGAGTGAAGGAAAACCTTAAGGTGGCTGACTTTGCCGAAATCATGAACATCAGTCCTAACCATTTAAACAAAGCCGTTAAGAACATTACGTCTAAGTCTGCTTCTGCAATCAATGATGAGATCAAACTGATTGAAATCAAGTTTTTGCTCTATCAATCGGGCTTATCCATTCGGGAAATCTCTTACGAAATGGGATATTTGGATGCATCTTATTTCACCAGGTTCTTCAAAAAGCACACCGGAGTCTCACCCAAGGAATTTCGCGAATTGATTGAAAAGTCCTAATGACGGAATAATTTTTCGTAAACCTCATGAGGGGCATACATCGACCTTTGAGTCATGATTCAAAGTCGATGTATTCAATTGTTTTAACGCTTCATTCCTTGTTCAGATGGGTCGTGTTGCTCTCTCTTTGTTATGCGCTATTCAGAGCTTATAAAGGGTACACTTCCAAGTCTGATTTTTCATTCATGGACGATAAGGTTCGACACTGGACGGCCACTATCGCACACATCCAGCTTACGTTGGGCATTCTCGTTTACGTCAAAAGTCCATTAATCCAGTACTACTTTTCCGATTTCCAAAGTGCAATTACTGAGTGGAACCTGACCTTTTTTGGCCTCGTGCATGCCATCCTCATGGTGAGCGCCATTGTGCTTATCACGATAGGTTCGGCTAAGGCTAAGCGAAAAAAGACGGCACGGGACAAGTTTAGGACCATTCTACTGACGTATTCCATGGCACTCTTCATCATCCTCGTCGCCATACCTTGGCCCTTCTCGCCGTTCGCTAACAGACCTTATATGAGAGGATTTTAGATGAATGATTTCTTCCAGTCCCAGGTAGGTAGGTTGCGCTTGCTAGCTATGGCGGAAGGCGTGTCACTCCTTGTGTTGGTCTTTGTGTCTGTTCCGCTCAAGCATGTTTTCGGAGTTGCTCACCTGTCTTCCGTCCTAGGGCCTATTCATGGGATACTCTTTTTGGTGTTCATGATCAACGCCATTAGTGTGGGTGTAGCCTATGGATGGAAGTTCAAGCAGACAACTTGGAAAGTGATCTTGGCCGCTGTCATTCCATTTGGAACCTTTTACATCGATCGCAAAATTCTGAAACCCATTCATCAAAAAATGCGTCGATGAACATCTACGTCTTCAAGACCTCTATCAAACCTCGAGACATTGAGACTGTCAATGCAATGCTTCTTTCTTTAATTCCGACTAGCAAATGGAATTATGACCTGGAGGACTGCGATAATATTTTGAGAATTGAGAGTACAAAAGACGTAGTCGCCTTGGTGTGCTCTCAATTGAGCAATGGTGGCTTCTACTGCGAAGAGTTGGAATAATCAGCGCGTAGCCGGTCTTCAAGCAATTGCATCAAACTAGTTACTCCAAGGGCAAGATCTCGATCTTCCGAAAGTCAGTAGGGTGACTCTCCGCTTGGATGCCGATGTAGCCTCCGGTGATCGTCAAGTCGTCAAAACCGGTCACGAGTCTCCGTGAGATGTCCTCCGACATGTCCATCACCAGGTCGGAATAGGTCAGGACTAGCTCACCATTGACATAGTGCTTAAAGACCTCACTACCTCTCAGTTCGACCTCTACAGTTACCCACTGATCACCATGATACGTTTTGGACGATGACTTGTAGCAGTGCGGCTTGATCAACTTCCCGTCGATCACCACATGGGTGCCCTTGGAGCACATATTTGCTGTGGTCCGTGCGTCTGTGCCGTTACCACCCAGCAGTTGCACTTCAGTGGACACAGGACTCTGCTGGTCAAATGCCATCGATTCCGGTGACTGGCTGTGGAGCTTTAGGCCATTATTTCGCCAGGCCCATTGCGGTGCTCCGGGTACTTGGTCCCCGACGAAGCGATACTCCACGCGGATTTTATAGTGACTATAGGGGGTCTTGTAAAACAGGTGTCCAAACTTGCCTCCCCACTCTTCCCAATCGTCGTAGACGACCCGAAGCATCCCATCTTCGACCTGAAATGTGTTGAGATAATTGACACCGACCTCTTCACCGGCAAATTTTGCCGTCCAGTCCTTGAGGTCCTTCCCGTTAAAAATGGGGATCCACTCTTCGGTTTCTTGAGCATGGGAAACGGTGACAAGCAGACAAAACAAAGTGGCTAATGCGATTCGACTCATGAGGGTTGTGGGTTTTCTGGGGAAAAGGTAAGGTACAATGGGAAATAAAGAAATGCGCATCGTTTCTTTTCACGTGGAACGCGATGACTAGGTACAAAAGCGCCGAGGGTTAGGAAATGACGGTCGACATGGCTAAATTCTGCCCTCAAAAATCACAAGACCTACTTAGATATGGCAAACGCGAAATTTGAGATCACCAAAGGAAAAAACGGCGAATTCTATTTTAACCTGAAGGCCAAAAACGGTCAGGTAATCCTTACAAGTGAAGGGTACTCCAGCAAGGCCGGTTGCAAGAATGGTTTGGAGTCAGTCGCAAAAAATAGTAAGGACAAAAGCAATTTTGAGAAGAAAGAAGCGAAAAATGGTAAGTTGTACTTCTCGTTGCTCGCCGCTAACAAGCAAATCATCGGTAGCAGTCAAATGTACAAGTCCACATCCGGGCGAGACAATGGCATCAAGTCGGTACAAGAAAATGCCGGCGGAGCCGAGGTGGTCGATTTGACCGCCGAATAGACCCTTGATGGCAGTTTGCCGGGAGACCGGTTCGCACTGCTGTTGGATATTGCTGATCACATTCACCTCAAAAAGAGAGGCTCCTACTGCCATAGGAGCCTCTTCTTGTTAGAGCAACTGGCCACGAGGCATCATTCGGTATTGAGCACCTTTGCCGGGTTAGATCTTGCGGTTTTGATGGCTTCGAAGCCCGTAGTGGTCACCGTCACGAGGAGGGTGATCAGAAAAGTCCAGCCAAAGGCTTCAAGGGGCACTTTGATCCGGTACGCAAAGGACGACAGCCACATGTTAGTGAAAAGGATGACCAAAGGGCACGCAAGCAAGTTGCTGAAGATAGCCAGCTGGACGAAGGACTTAGTCTGATCCGCGATCAGCCGACTTTCGCTGGCACCCATGACCTTGCGAATAGCTATTTCTCTCCTACGTTGGTTGGCGGTGAAGACCGCGAGCCCGAATAGCCCGATCGCCGCGATTGCCACAGCCACCACTGAGAAGATCCCCACTAGCTTTTGCAGTTTTCGATCGTTGGCATAGTTGCTACCAAATTGGTCATCGGTGAAAGAGTAGTTGAAGGGGACTTCCGGGAATAGTTCTTTCCAAGATTCGCCAACGGCTTCTAGCGTTGCAGGAAGGTCATCCGTTTCCAAACGAATGTTGATGTTGAAATAATTGGTTTCGTACGGCAGAAGCACAAGCGGCTTGACATCAAGGTGCAAGGCTTCATAGTGGATGTCTTGAAAGACCCCTACCACGTGGCCATCGACACCAAGGAACGAAGACTTTAGTCTTTTGCCAATAGGATCGGTGAGCCAGGTAGAATCATCCGCAGCAAATTGCCTAACCGCCGCTTCATTGATCAAAAAAGCATCAGAATCAGTGATTCGCTCATCGTCCAGGTTTCGTCCGTCGATGATTTTTATGGCGTAGGTGGGTACAAAGTCATCGTCTGTAAATATGCAGGCTAGAGACTCCTCGGTTGCATCGTCTGCTCCCTCAGCCGCGAATCTCAGGGTCCAAGGGGGAATGCCCGGGTAGGTAGAAGACCCTGATACACTCACCACCTCCGGGTGATTGGACAGGACCCCTTTGAGCCGCTCTCTGCGCACCTTGTTGGCCGAAATCGTACCCAGGTCATTGACCACAATAGTTTGCTCCATATCAAACCCCAAATCCTTATTCAGCATGTATCTGATCTGCAGAACCATGACTCCTGTCCCTGCAATCAATAGCACGGCAATTACAAACTGCACGATGACCAGGGCACCTCTCAGGGAGATTCCATGACGAGGGGCTTTCGAGCGGAGCGTCTGCTGTAGCGCGGTGATCGGGCGTATACTCGAAAGGCGCCATGCAGGGTATGCTCCGCCGGCAATACCAGCAAGGCTAGTAGCTAGTAGCAAGATGGAAAGGTTATCAAATGCCACCAAGTCAGTGATGGAAAAAGCCTTCTCACTATACTCGTTGAACTGTGGCAACAAAATCATCAGCGTCAATAGGGCGATGAGGAAGGCAACGTGAGAGAGGATGTACGACTCCACAAGGAACTGGACCACGAGCTTTTGCCGATTGGAGCCGAAAACCTTTCGGATACCCACCTCTCTCAAGCGCTTGGCGGATCGTGCGGTACTGAGATTGACGTAGTTGATCAGGGAGATAATGAAGATCATCCATCCCACGAGAAGAAGGATATTGTTGTTCATCTGGCTACCGCGAGGGGAGAAGTCGTAGGCGAGATCTGAGCGAAGGTAGATGTCTTCCAACGCTTGAATGGTAGGGTAATATCGCTCGGCCAGTCGCTCATCATGACGCTTGAGGAAGTCGCTAAGCTTTCGACCAAAGGACTTCGTGTCCACTTGTCGATTCATCAGTAAGTAGCTAAAGACAAAATGCAGCGACCAATTTTCGTATCCGGGCGGGTTGAAGGAGTGTTTCTGATAGAGCTGATCGGGAATGATCATCTCAAATTGGACATGCGAGTTTCGCGGGCACACGACAATGCCCTGCACTTGAAAACGCTCGAAGTTGCCAAACAAGGCAAGATCGAGCTCCTGTCCCAGAGCTGCCTCCACGCTGCCAAAATACCGTACGGCAAGCTCCTCCGTCAGTAGCAGGTCGGTGGGTCCAAATAGCAGGTTGGAGGACGCTCCGGCAACAGCCGGAAAATCGAAAATCTGCAAAAAGGAGGTGTCTGTGACGAGCACATTGTCTTGCATGAAGACGTCATCCTCCTTCTTGACGACCAGGCTGGTCAGCTGGAAGGAGGTCGCATTTTGCACCTCACTGAGCTCATCGATCAAATGGGGTCTCCATACGTAAGGCAAGATGGCACTCTTCCGGGAGTTGGACGAGAAGTACTCTGTCAGCCGATAAATGCGTTCCGCTTTTGAGTGGAAGCGGTCATAGCGTGCTTCCTCGTTGACATAGAGCGCGATGAGACCCATCGTGACCAGCCCGATCGCCAAGCCAAGCACATTGATCAAGGTCGTGGATCTATGCTTGCGTAAGTTTCTGATTGCGAGTAAGATGTATAATTTGAGCATAGCCTTTGGGATTACGTGGATCAAAGTGAACGTAAAGCACGTATAGATGATGTATTAGGAAATTGAAATGATTTGAGATTGACTATTAGATTTGCTCATATATGGAATTGAGACATTTGAAGTTGGTGGAGGCGGTGGCCGATGCGGGGACGCTCTCGAGTGCCGCGAACACACTTAATCTGAGTCAGTCGGCCTTGAGCCATCAGCTGAAGGAGTTGGAGACCGAGCT
>JBCCXG010000380.1:0-6323 GCA_039191945.1 Bacteroidota bacterium | reverse complement strand
GCCGAGCACATCGCTTTTTTGCTCTCCGATGCTTCCAACGTGCTGAGCAATCCTGTACTGAAGCTTTACCATAAGTCATAGCCAGTACGAGCGTCCTCATTGTGCTCGATAAGTTCCGCGGCCCTTATTACACGGCAAGAGGTGGCACAGGCGATTGTGCGGGTTGATATGATCATAGCTCCCCCATCGGGACAGTGCTCCCCCTTGGCATTTGGAGGCGAAGGTAGGTTGGATGCTGCGGACTCAAAGCATAGGTATCTCGTTGCTCACAATCCTTTGACGGTGAACCAAGTTGTCTTGTCATTTATCTTGGATTGGCAGTCCTATTGGCTATCTTCCATTTAGGACAAAACCCAAACCATGCCTACCATCCAGACGCCTGATACCCGATTCGAATTCATCCAAGATTTCCCGTACCAGCCCAAGTACATCGAAGTGAATGGCTTTAGAATTCACTACATCGATGAGGGAGAGGGAGAGGTGATATTGGCACTACATGGAGAACCGACATGGTCTTACCTTTATCGGAAGTTCATTCCGACATTAAAAGAAAAGTATCGGTTTGTGAGCATGGACTTTGTCGGTTTTGGTCGTTCGGACAAGCTGAGTAAGGTGAAAGATTACACGGTCAAGATGCATTTTGAGGTACTGGAGGGCTTTATTCGACAAATGAGCCTGTCGGATATTACGTTGGTCTGCCAGGACTGGGGAGGTTTGCTGGGACTGAGCATGCTGGGTGCACATCCCGATTGGTTTAAGCGTGTAGTGATCATGAATACTGCTTTGCCTACGGGAGATCAGCCCATGCCGAAGGCATTCCACGTTTGGAAGAGATATGCAAGATGGCATCCCACCTTACCGATTGGTGGAATTGTCAAGTGGGGGTCTTATCGCAAGGATCAATTTACCGATGAGATCAAAAAAGCTTACGATGCTCCCTTTCCCAGTTCGCAACACAAAGCAGGAGCCAGGGCATTTCCCAAGTTGGTGCCGATGACACCGGACTACGAGGCGGTATCATATCACAAGCGCGCCATCGCTGAGCTGGGTCAGTGGGACAAGCCTTGTGTAGTGATGTTTTCGGACAAGGACCCCATCATGAAGCCAGCCCGTCAGTTTTTCCTGGATCTGGTTCCGACCGCAGTCAATGTACGAATCCGGGATGCTGGTCACTTCCTCCAAGAAGATGCAGGGGAGGAGATCGCTGGCTATATCGATGAGTTCATGCAAGGAAGTCTAAGCGTGTAGGAGTTTCGAGTTCCAAGTTTTGAATTTCAAGTTTCAGGAAAACTCGGAACTCGAAATTCGGAACTCAACTCCTCACGGTTCCGTCCCCGCGCACGATCCACTTGTAGGAGGTCATCTCCCGGAGCGCCATGGGGCCGCGGGCATGAAGCTTCTGTGTGCTGATTCCGATTTCCGCTCCCAATCCAAACTGCGCCCCGTCCGTAAAAGCCGTACTGGCGTTAGCGTATACAGCAGCGGCATCGACTTGCTTGAGGAATTGATCTACGACACCTTGATCCTCAGCGATAACTGCCTCACTATGTTGAGAGCTGTAGCGATCGATATGCTTCAGGGCGGCGTCTAGATGAGGCACCGTCATTACACTCATTTTATAGTCAAGAAACTCTGTGCCGAAGTGCTCGGCCGCTGCCCGCGTTAAGAGGCTTGCCGGGTAATGGCCCTCGAGTATTTCGTAGGCTCGATCGTCGGCAAAAACCTCCACTTGATGCGCGGCCAGGTCTTTGACCAACTCCGGCAAGTCTTTCAGACTGCTTTCGTGGATCACCAGGCAATCCAGTGCATTGCACACACTGACCCGCCTTGTTTTGGCGTTGGTGACGATGGCCCGTCCCTTGGCCGGATCTCCCGATGCATCAAAGTACGTATGCACGATCCCTGCGCCTGTCTCGATGACCGGTACTTTTGCGTGGTCCCGCACAAAGTTGATCAGGTTTTGACTGCCTCTGGGGATGATAATGTCCACAGAGCCCACGGCATTCAGCAGGGCTTCGGTGGCTTTGCGTTCAGGTGGTAGAAGTGCGATGATGTCGGGGTTGATAGATTGCGCTTTGAGTGTTTCTTTGATCAAGCTAACAATGATCCGATTCGAGTACTCCGCATCGCTTCCACCTTTGAGCAGGCACGCGTTTCCTGACTTCAGACACAGGGCAAATACATCATAGGTGACATTGGGCCGCGATTCGTAAATGATGCCTACGACCCCTAGTGGAACGCGCACCTTTTCTATGCTCAAGCCGCTAGATAGGGTGCCTTCTTCCAATACTTCTCCGATAGGATAGGGCAGTGCCGCGACATTGCGGAGGTCATGAGCAATACCTTGCAGGCGACTGGTGTTCAGTTCCAATCGATCGTATTTCGGATCTTCTTGAGGCATGCGGTCCAGGTCCTTGCGGTTCTCGGCCAGAATAGCGTCATGGTTTTCTGAAAGCTTGGTGGCAACTGCTTCTAGCACGTCGTTGATTTGCTGTGCGGATAGCAGTACCAGATCTTTGCTGGCGGTCCGGACTTGCTCAAAAGTGTGATTTATTTGGTCCATACTCATGCTAGTGTAAGTAGAGGTAATCATAATGAATTAGGGGCTTCTCTCCGTTGATGCCCATGACTGATCGGGCCTTCTCGGAGTCGACGCGGGCGAGACCCAAACCAATTTCCTGGCCATGCTCGCCTTCGATCCGCACAACGTCCCCTTTCTTGAACTGGCCGACCACCTGTGTGACTCCAACAGGCAGTAAGCTTTTGGCCGTTGTCGATCTGAGGGCCGCTTCAGCACCCCCGTTTATCGTCAGTTTTCCGTTGGTCTCTGTCGCCTGCGCCACGTACTTTTTGATGCTGGATGTCGACTTGCCCGCCGGAAAAAAGGTGCCGGGTGGCTGTTCTGCACCCTCAAGTAGTGCTGCTAAGATTCCTTCCGTCCTTCCATTGGCGATGTGCACGGGAATGCCCATGCCGGAAATCTTAACGGCGGTTTGGCATTTGGTCAGTATCCCACCTCGACCAAATGCTGATTTCTTACCAGCCACAAAGCCTCCTTCCACTACTCGGTGATGATTGAATACCCGGATGAGTTGTGCTGCGGGATCCGACGGGTCCCGGTCGAAAATGCCGTCCACGCTCGTAAGGATGATCAGTTTTGAAGCATTCACCATCGTACTCACCAGACCTGCCAGCTCGTCGTTGTCCGTGAACATGAGCTCGGTGATAGACACAACGTCATTTTCGTTGACGATAGGGACAATTCCGTTGCCGATCAGCGCCTGAATACAATTCTTCATATTCAAGTAATGCGTTCGGTCCTTGAAGTCCTCTTTTGTCACCAACACTTGAGCGCACTGAATGCCCCCCTTGGCCATTTGCTCGCGGTACCGCATCATTAAGTCGACCTGCCCCAGGGCAGAGAGTACTTGCCTCCGCTGAATTGGATCTTTGATCTCTCCGCCTTGGAAGATGTTTTGGCCGGAGGCAACTGCGCCAGAGGAAACCAGGACTACCGAATAGCCCACAGCTTTCAGTGCCACCACTTGTTGTGAAATGGATGCAATCAACGAAGGATCAGGAAGCCCTGACGGCTTGGTGATCACGTGGGTTCCGATCTTGATGACAATCAGGCCTGGATCTCGGCTCATGGCTATGTGGCAATAGGCAAAACCGTGAAATTAGTGGGAATTGGGGTGAGTTCAACACTCGAATCGAGAGTGTTTCAAGTTAGGAGTCTCCATTGGACGAAACTCGAAAAGCCCCATCCCATATTCCAGGAGTAGGGTCTAACCGTCACGGTGAGAATTGATAGGGGCGGGACAAAAATCGATATCCTTTCCATTTAGGTGTGATAAAATGCAATCTGAGGTGGGGTTTTTGGACAAAATCAATCCGCTCGATGGGCCTGTGTGGTTACAAGAAGGAGGACTGAGATTTTGACATTCGAATATTCTTCGAGCTTCTGCTGCCTTACAAGTAAATCGAAGTCCTATCCGCTGTGGATTTTATTAAATTGATAGCATCAAAAAGAAAAATCATGAACCCGAAGCAAACACGACGAAATTTCGTCAAAACATCCTCATTGGCGCTGGGCGGCCTGTTGGCTAATCCCACGCTAGCTAGGATCATCGAACAGAAAGGCAAACTACGAGTGGCACTTGTAGGCACAGGTGTGCGAGGTATTGGATTCTGGGGTAAGAGACTGATGGACAATTATCCCGAGCTCATAGAGTTTGTCGGTCTTTCTGATCTCAACCCTGGTCGCCTTCAATTAGCAAAAGACTACATCGGGGTTGAGTGCCCTGTTTACACGGATTTTGATCAGATGATGTCAGAGCAGGAGATCGACCTCCTCATGGTTACGACGGTGGATGCCACCCATCACGAGTTTGTGATCAAAGGACTAAATCAAAACATCTCGGTGCTGACGGAGAAGCCCATGACGACGGATGAGACCAAGTGCCAGGCGATATTGGACGCAGAGCGGAAGAGTGACAAGGACTTGATCGTTGGATTCAACTACCGATACAATCCTCATTACACCAAGCTCAAGGAGCTCATCGTGAACAAGCGGGTCGGGGATATTACTTCGGTCGACTTCCATTGGTACTTGAATGTGTATCATGGGGCTTCTTATTTCCGTCGCTGGCATGGTTACAAAGACAAAGGGGGATCATTGTGGGTGCACAAGTCCACACATCACTTCGACTTGCTCAACTGGTGGTTGGATTCGGAACCTGTGGAAGTGAAAGCTTATGGTGAGCTGGAGCACTATGGAAAAAACAACAGCTTTCGGGGTAGTAATTGTCGGAGTTGCGAACACAAGGACAAGTGCAACTTCTACTGGGATATCACCAAGAGTGAGCATTATATGAAACTCTACGTGGAGAATGAGAAGTACGATGGCTATATTAGGGATAACTGTCTCTGGAGAGAAGACATCGACATCTATGACAAGATGAGTGCTCAGATCAAGTACGCCAATGGTGTTATGGTCAACTATTCACTGACGACCTACTCCCCATACGAGGGCATGCGCATAGCCTTCAATGGCTACAATGGCCGTTTGGATGCCTGGGACGGTATTCCGTGGAGAAAGGATGAGAAGCAGCTACAGAAGGATCTTCATGCCCAGGAAATGAACCAGGGTGAGGAGGCTACGGACTTTGAGGAGATCATCGTCAGTGACAATTTCGGGGAGTATGAGCAGCTGCGGGTTGTTCGCGAGCGAGGCGGTCACGGGGGTGGAGACAAGCGGTTGCAGAATCGTATTTTCGTCGATCCTAACGCGCCCGATCCCCTGAAACATGCAGCGGGCTCAAGAGATGGTGCGATGTCGTGCTTGATTGGTATTGCCGCTCGAAAGAGTATCGAAGAAAATCGGGCTGTACGTATCGAAGAGCTGACTAACTTAAAGCCCATGGCAGTAAGGCCTTCTGCTGCAGGCTGACGCATTTTTGAAGTCAAAAAAAATAAATAGGCCGGTCCACTTTTTGGACCGGCCTTTGTGTGTGTATCATTATGCCCTTCTCCCTATCTCAAAAGGAAAAACCAACAGAGAGCTTGTAGAATGAATTGAGATCGCCACCTCTTGACCGCTCTTCATCATCTCGGATATCTGGACCTGCCAAGAACTTAGCAAATGCGCCGCTTCCCTTAGGATCAGAAAACTTGATGTAAGGTGCTGGGGAGACATAGATGTTTGCTGACTCGTCTACACCCTCACCTCCGGCAAGTTGTAACTGCTCAAAGTGTAGTCCTGCAGATACGAAGCCGTTGAATTGGTAACCAGCACTTGCCCACCAGTGGAGAAAGTTGTTGGAACCCACCGCATTGTAATCGAAGCCATAATAGTAACCCAGATAGAACTCGCCTTCGACCGAACCATTATCAAGTAGTACAGTAATATTCGGAACTATTCCCTCGGCAAATTCAGGGTTTGTGGCGGTAGATAGCAAGCTACCGTTGAGTAGTCCGATCTGTGGATTTACATACAAGGCATCTCCTACAGGAAAACCAAGACCTATGCCAAATTCAGTCCAGTTTCCCCAGCCCAAAGCTTCCCCGCCGGTACCTCCAGACCATAAGATTCCATAAAAGGTAAAGTCCAAGCCGTCATTGATTGCATAGCTTCCGGCAAAGAAAGGGTAGAAACCAAAAAGGGCATCGGAGTTGAGGGAGACGCTCATTCCAAATTTATCATCATCTTCGTCCTGAGCGTGTAGCATATTGGTGGACAGTAAGCAGCCAATGGTTAGTGCTGCGGTGAGTGCAATTTTCAGTTTTGTTGTGGTGAATTTTTTAATCATCATCGATTTGGT
>JBCCXG010000379.1:0-6333 GCA_039191945.1 Bacteroidota bacterium | reverse complement strand
TCGGCTTCATAGGCTCGGTTTTTTCACCCTGGTATCGCTGGTCGGGCTTGTTGACCCCGTCTTTGAACTCGTACTCCAGAATCGTGGAACTAGGCCCCCACAATTCGTTCATGTTGGGAATCAATTCATCAATGTCCACTAGCGTAGCGCCGGCGGCTTCCATGGCTTGAAATGCCTTGACCATCACGCTATCCACTTCCTCGTGAAAACCCAATCGACTTTTCCAAACACCCAGTCGCTTGCCTTCCAATCCATCTTCTGTCAAAAAGCGTCGATAGTCTTGCAGCGCGTAGTCGGAGCTTTCGACTGATTTTGGGTCCAGTGGGTCAACCCCGGTCAGTGCACCCAGGAAGGTCGCAGCATCCGCTACTGTGCGACCCATAGGTCCCGCGATGTCTTGATTGAAGGAGATAGGGATCACCCCACTTCTGCTGACCAGGCCTACCGTAGGTTTGATACCCACTACCCCGTTGCTGGTGCTAGGGCATACAATGGATCCATTAGTTTCGGTGCCAATTGTGACCACGCATAGATTAGCGGACAAGGCGGCCCCGGAGCCCGAACTGCTTCCACATGGGTTACGATCGAGGTAGTAAGGATTATGAGTTTGACCTCCTCTGCTGCTCCATCCACTGGAAGATCGAGTAGACCGAAAATTGGCCCATTCGCTGAGATTGGTCTTTCCCAGCAACACGGCGCCTGCAGCACGTAGTTGTTGGACTAGAAAAGCGTCTTTTTCCGCATAGTTGCCAGTCAATGCTAGGGCGCCGGCCGTGGTCATCATCTGGTCTCCAGTATCAATATTGTCCTTGATTAGGACCGGTATGCCATGCATCGGTCCTCTGACTTTCCCCTCCGTCCTTTCTTGGTCCAGTGATTTTGCGATGGACAGGGCGTCCGGATTCACTTCGATCACGGAGTTGAGCCCTGGACCTTTGTTGTCAATGGCCTCGATCCGTTCCAGGTACAGCAGGGTGATCTCTTCGGCGGTGAGATCGCCAGACTCCATTTTCGTCTGTAATTGGTCAATCGTGGCTTCCAACAGCGGAAAATCATTGTAATCCGCCGAGGCAGTTGATGGGTTGGGCGAGGGTGCCTGACATCCAATAACAATCAGGTACAAAATGGCTAAGAGGATTCCTGGTCTTTTCATGATTTGCCGTCGTGTGAAGGCGCAAAATAGAACCTTTGGGGCAAAGTACCAGTAGCTACTGCCTAGCTCGCCAAGCGGCGTACAAAATCCGGAACCATCGCAATGTCCGATAGCTCGTGATAGGTAATCCCATGCAAATGGTGATCCTCGACTTGCTCCAGCAACCAGGTGACGTGAAAGGGAATATGAATCGCGTGCCCACCGATCTTGGCTGTGGGTAAGATGTCAGAACGAAGAGAGTTGCCGACCATCACCGTGTCTTCTGGTTTTACTTCATGTTTCTCAAAGATCCGTTGGTAGCAGGCTTCGTCCTTTTCGCTGACGATATGTATATCGTTGAAGTGCTCGGCAAGGCCCGAACGGGCAATCTTACTTTCTTGATCAAATAGATCCCCTTTGGTGATCATAATCAACTTGTATTCCTCTTTGAGTTGGAGGAGCGATTCTTGCACATTGGGTAAGACCTCTACAGGGTGGCTGAGCATCCACTTCCCCAGGTCGACCATTTCCTGTATCTCGGAGGCGGTGATTTTGCCCTCTGTGATCTCGATGGCTGTTTCGATCATGGACAGGATAAACCCTTTGATCCCATAACCAAAATGCTTCAAGTTTTCTCGCTCACAGGTGTAGAGTTTTTCTTCTACGACCTCGTGGCTGACGTGGTGCTCAAGGTTGGTCTTGTACCGATTCGTCGCATCGTGGAATATGGACTCGTGTGCCCATAGCGTATCATCGGCATCAAAAGCGATAAGCTGCAAACTCACTGATTCTTTGTACCGTTAGTGAGCGGCGAATGTAGGAAACCTACTGTGCAAAGGCAATGACCGGGGTGCCTGCGTAACCTTTTTCGGCTGAATCGGGTTCAATATTTCGAAATCCGAACTATTTTTGTGATTTCAGTCCATTATGAGTCAAGAAGAAAAAGCGCAAGTCGACCGATTTATCAACGGTCTTCAGGATATGATTTTAGGCATGCAGCGTGTCGACAGCACCTGCATGGAGGCATTTGGCCCCATCACAAAGCGAGATTTTGGTCTGTGTGTGATGCTGGGCCAACAGAAGCGGATGATCATGCGTGAGGTGGCAGAGTTTCTTCAGGTGCCTATGAGTACAGCCACAGGGATCATAGACAAGCTCATTGAGAAAGGACTGGTCAAGCGAGATTACTCTCCAGAGGACCGGCGTATTGTGATGGTCGAGTTGAGCAAGCAGGGCTGCGACATCTACGATATGCTAAAAGAAAAACTGTTTCTGTTTGGTCAGGGGGTACTGGAGGAATTTGATCCGGAAGAGAAGGAACAGTTCATCGGGTACATGGTTCGTGCGGCCGAATCGATTTGGAGGATAGATAAAGTACTTTAGGCGCCACTTTTTTGATTTTTTTCGGAGTTTCTGTCACACGCCCCTTCGATTGCGGTCTAAGCTAGTACAAGCACCAAAAACGCATTCGCATGAGCAAGCATCTAGACAAGAACAGAGCGGACGACCAGATTCTGATTGACAGGGCACTGAACGGGTCTCGTCATGCTGTCGAGGTACTAGTGAAGCGGCATCAAGACTTTGTCTATAACGTCGCTATGAAAATGGTTATGGATCCAGAAGATGCCGCTGATCTCGCGCAAGAGGCGCTGATCAAAGTCGTCACAAACCTCTCTAAATTTCAAGGCCGCTCCTCTTTCCGGACCTGGGCTTACCGCATAGTGGTCAATCACTATCTCAATGCCAAAAGAAGCAATGCTGAAAAAACGGTTACGACGTTTGACGCTTTTGGACAGGCGTTGGAGAGTGCGGTTGACCAGGAATTGACACAGGAGGAGCAAATTACGATGGCGGAGGCGGTGACAGAGGCGAGACTGGGCTGTATGTCGGCCATGCTCTTGTGCCTGGACCGCGAGCAGCGTCTCATTTATACCTTGGGCGACATCTTCCAAATCGATCACCACACTGGCGCACAAATTTTCGATCTGAGTCCGGACAACTACCGGCAAAAGCTGTCCAGGGCAAGACGTGACCTCTATTCGTTTATGCAGTCCAAATGTGGATTGATCAATAAAGCGAATCCCTGCCGATGCAGAAAGAAAACCAAAGCCTTTATCCAAAGAGGCTGGGTGGATGAAAACAATTTGCGATTCGCCAACTCACGATTAAAATCTATTAGAGATTCCCTCGTGGAGCGACAACGAGACCTGGCAGATGCTATCAATGGAGAATACCTGGAGTTGTATCGAGATCACCCCTATCATAGCAGAGGGATCGCTGAGCGCATCGGTAAGTCCTTACTTTCTGACCCCAGGATGATCAAAATCCTTGATCTGGAAAATTAATTATTACGTATTTCGAAATATTCTGTAACTAAATATTTCTGTAAGCGTTCGTATTCACAATTACTTCGTAATTCGAAATACTCAATACACGAAATATACATTAAGGGAAGTATCGAAAAAAAGCAGAGGCTCAGTGTCCAAGATGCTGTGACTCAACCGTCTCTCTCACATAAACTCATTCTTACTAAACCTATACACATTTCATAAACTATGAGGAAGCTCATAAACATCTTCAGAAAAAGCTCGGGCCGGTTTGGGACCACCTGGGGTAATGCAGTCATCAAGTATCGTTGGCTTGTTTTGATTTCCACCACGTTCCTGGCGCTTGCAGCGGGCTTTGGTGGCCAGTTCGTGAAGTTCAATAGTGACTATCACGTATTCTTCAGCAAAGACAATCCGCAGCTCTTAGCTTATGATGCTTTGCAGGAAAAGTATTCCAAAGATGACAATGTCTTTGTAGTCATCTCCACCAAAGCCGGAGAGCTATTCACCCCTGCAAACATTGACGCGATAGAGCAGTTTACGACCGCTGCTTGGCAAGTACCTTACAGCAGTCGAGTCGATGCCATCACGAACTTCCAGTACACGAAGGCCGAGGGTGATGATCTTTACGTGGATGATCTCATCGCAGGTGCCGCGTACATGGAAGCCTCCGAGCTGAATGCGTTGAAGGACATAGCAACGAGGGACTCTCGGCTAGTCAATCGTCTGATCAATGAAGAAGGAACGGTGACAGCCGTAAACATCACCGTCCGACTACCTGATATAGACAACGGTGAGAACACCGAAATCGTGGCATACGTCCGGGAGCGAGTTGATGAATTTGAGGCGGCGAACCCCAACTTGCAGGTGCATCTCTCCGGGATGGTCATGTTGAATGCGGCCTTTTTCGAAGCGGCTTCTGCAGACGCGGCCACGCTTACGCCCCTGATGTTCCTCTTTATTGTTGTGACCATCTTTCTGACCACGCGATCACTTAGCGGTACCTTCTCCACGCTGATCGTAATCATTTTCTCGATCATGACGGCTATGGGCGTTGGCGGATGGCTGGGGATACAATTGACACCTCCGAGTGCCTCGTTTATGAACATTGTGATGACCCTTGCGGTCGCCGACAGCATCCATGTCCTGATCACCATGCTACAGCGCATGCGCAGAGGTGACTCGAAACAGGAGGCCATCATCGAGACCCTGCGCGTCAACTTCATGCCCATCTTCATTACGTCTTTGACTACAGTCATTGGGTTCCTTTCGATGAACACCTCGGATTCACCACCCTTCAGAGATCTTGGCAACCTGACCGCTGTCGGGATGACTGCGGCCTTTTTGTACTCGGTTCTCACGCTGCCAGCTTTGATGTCCATCCTGCCGATGAGGGTGCGTGTGCGAGAGCAAAAGGATGGAAAATTACCCTTCCTTGAGCGACTGGCGGAGTTCGTGATCAAGCGACGTGTAGCGGTGCTGGCGGCGAGTGTGCTCTTTGTTTTGGGCTTCTCATCGTTTGTAGTGCGCAATGAGCTGAACGATGAATTCATCAAGTATTTCAGCAGCGACGTGCCCTTCCGTACGGATACAGACTACATCAGCGACAACCTCACCGGAATCTATACGATGGAGTTTTCATTGGGTGCTGAGGACGCTGGAGGTATCAACGAACCCCTCTATCAGGCCAAGCTCAAGGAGTTTGAAGACTGGCTGTACACCCATGACGAAGTGATCCATGTCAATGCCTTTACGGAGGTCATGAAGTATGTGAACAAGTCTATGCACGGTGATGACCCCTCTTATTTCAAAATTCCCGACAATCGTGAGGAGGCGGCACAGTACTTATTACTTTACGAGTTGTCACTTCCTTTGGGATTGGATCTCAACAATCAGGTCAATGTCGATAAGTCAGAGACCCGAATGATTGTCACGTTAGAGAATGTCTCCACGCAAGAGATGCTGGCCTTGAGCAATGAAGCTTCTGCATGGCTGAAGGCCGAGGCACCGCAGTATATGTATGCCGAAGGAGTGAGCAGCACGATGATGTTCGCGCACCTATCCGAGCGTCAAATTCGCAGTATGATCTCCGGCACTGCAGTGGCTTTGATCCTCATATCCTTGGTGCTCGGATTTGCGATTAGAAGTGGCAAGTTTGGTCTGCTATCTCTCTTACCCAACGTCACACCGGTGCTGGTAGGACTAGGGATGTGGGGGCTGCTTCAAGGGTACATCAACACTGGGATCTCAATCGTATTTGGTATGACCCTTGGGATCATCGTGGATGACACCGTGCACTTCTTGTCCAAGTACCTGCGCGCCAGACGTGAGCTGGGGAAGTCCCCTCAAGATGCGGTTCGGTACGCATTCTCAACCGTGGGCCAGGCATTATTGGTGACGACTTTCGTACTGATGGTGGGCTTTGCAGTAATTGCGCAATCGGATTTTGGGCTCAATGCCGACATGGCAAAAATCACTGTGCTGATCATCGGTCTCGCACTTGTGCTGGATTTCTTCCTGCTACCGACCTTGTTGATCACATTTCCTAGCAAGCGTAAGCAGGACAACGTCTCTGAGCCCTTGGACAAAAATACCGCAGCTGCGGCTGCCATTTCCGCCTAGTCAATAACAACATTTTACAAACACTATTTTGAATTTAAAAATCATGAGAACGACACTCATCACACTCATAATGATTGCTGGTCCATGGGCATGGGCCCAATCACCGGAACAAAGAGGTCTGGAAATCGCACAAAAAGCAGATGAAGTGGACCAAGGCTTTGAAAGCTCGTCCGTCAGCCTGACCATGGTCATGCGCAACAAAAATGGCCAGGAGACGACAAGGTACCTGGAGAACAAAATTTTAGAACAGGC
>JBCCXG010000378.1:0-6347 GCA_039191945.1 Bacteroidota bacterium | reverse complement strand
CTGTGAAGGCTTCTGCTCGTAAACTGATGAAGCAGCGATCGGGTTCGATCATCAACATGTCCTCGGTGGTAGGTTTGAAAGGTAATCCGGGACAGGCCAACTATGCCGCGTCGAAAGCAGGAATCGTCGGCTTCACCAAGTCTGTGGCTTTGGAGTTGGGATCACGTGGGATCCGTAGCAATGTAGTCGCTCCGGGCTTCATCGAGACGGAAATGACCGATGCACTCGACGAAAAGACGGTGCAAAGTTGGCGTGATGCGATTCCGCTGAAGCGAGGTGGATCGCCAGATGATGTGGCAGACGCCTGTATTTTTCTGGCTTCCGATATGTCTTCTTACGTTACGGGTCAGGTAATCCAGGTAGATGGTGGCATGCTTACCTGATCAATGCCTATATTCGTCAGCACATAGGGCCAACAACCGCTGGTAGACTTCGGTGTAACAGCAATGGTCGCTATGCGTAGACTTGGACAGTGTCAACCACTGAGATGATCACAAAGGCAATTCATGGGTAATTCTTTTATCGTATTGCAGGAGGCCAATTGGTGGCTTGCGATTGCGGCGGTAGCGGCTGCCGGACTCGCGGCTATCGCCTACTGGAAAGTATCCTACCCTTGGTCCGCTGGTTTTTCATGGCTGTTGGCGCTCCTTCGATTTGCAGGGATATTTCTCCTGCTGTTTTTACTGCTCAACCCACTCCTCCGGCAGCTGCAAAATCAAACGGAGGACCCAGTGGTGGCCTTCGTCTACGACAACTCTACCTCTGTGGCCTTGATGACAGATTCGCTCGACTTGATCCGAGTGGGCGACGCACTTTCGGGGCTAGCACAAACACTGGAGGACCGTGGCGTGGAGTCGGTCTTTTACACTTTGGAGGGATTGCAACCGGCGGTGGCGGTCTCCAACGAAGAGACGAGTTCGAATCTTTCGTCGGCGCTGTCTTCGGTGACGGAGGCGTTTGAAGGGAGGAACCTGGCGGGCATGGTTTTCGTGTCTGATGGCATCTACAATCGCGGCATTTCACCTACCTATTTGAGCTATGCTCGCCCAGTGTATTCAATTGGAGTGGGCGATACCGTCAAGGCCAAAGATGTGGCCATCCAGTCGGTGAAGACCAATGCGGTGGCCTACCAAGGGAATCAATTCCCCGTGGAAGTGGTCATCGATCAGGAGGGGTACGATGGACTGGAAAAGACAGTGAGTCTGTACCGACGTGGTGAGGTGGTACAGAGCGAACGCATTACGGATGACCGAAAGATTTCTTTTTTCGTAGAGGCGCAAGAGCCAGGATTGGGCCGCTATACCGTGGCGATCACCAGCATGGAGGAGGAAACGTCTTACCAAAACAACAGCTACGATTTCTATATAGATGTCATCGAAGGGCGCGAGCGAGTGCTGATCATGGCACCAGCACCCCATCCGGACATCAGTGCTATCCGTAATGCACTGGCTCGATCTGAGAACTACGAAATTGAACTACATATCCCCGGGCTCACGAAGCAGGCGCCGAATGGTGAATATGATGTGGTCATCGACCACCATGCCTTTTCTCCAAAGTCTCCTAAGGACCAGTTGGAAGGCAACCCTGCCCGCTGGTACATCTTAGGTTTGCAGTCGAACATCACGGATTTGGCGCTGGCGACAGGTATCCAGATCGATCAAGAAGGCAATCAGCGAGACAACGTCAAAGCCTCATTCAATCCGGTTTTTTCAGCCTTTGATTTGGAGAGTGATGACATCGACATCTTCGCAAAGTATCCACCTATCTCCGTCCCATTTGGTGAGTATGTGATTTCGGGACCGGTGCAAGTGCTAATCCATCAGCAGGTAGGTAGCATCGTGACAAAAAGACCCTTGCTCTCTGTATTCGACGATGGTACAGAGAAGTCTGCACTGATGGCCGGGACCGGCCTCTGGCAATGGCGAATTCTGGAGGGGATCGAGAATGGAGATAGTGAAAACTTTGATGAGATGGTCAAAAAGATCACGCAGTTCTTAAGTGTGCGGGCGGATAAGAGGAAGTTTCGTTTTCAGCCTCGCAAGAGCTCCTATGAGGAGAACGAGGCGGTCCGTTTTGATGCGGAACTGTACAACGCCATCTACGAGCGTGTATACAATAATCGGATCGATGTAACAGTCACGGACGAAGATGGCGAAGTTCGTACGTTTGAGTATTTCCCAGCGGAAACCGATGGGGGATTCAATATGGGAGCCACTCGCCCGGGCGTCTATCAGTTTACGGCAGCGACGTCCTTCGGCGGGGAGCGCTACACGAGCAGTGGTGAGTTTCTGGTGCGCAGGCTTAACCTGGAGAGCCTGAACTTGACGGCAGACCACAACATCCTCCGTGAGATTTCGAGAAATACGGGTGGAGATTTTTACACGTTGAGCCAGCTGGAGCAGGTAGGCAATCTAGTAGAGGATCTTAATCCAAGAGGAGTCATCAGGAGTTCGGAGAGCTTCTTTCCTCTGGTGAGTAGTTTACTCATATTCCTCGCGGCGATAGTCATCTTCACGTTGGAGTGGTTCCTTCGAAAATACCATGGTTCTTACTAGTCGGCGGACAGGCGAATCTGGCACTGCGGTTAGGATCGCCTTCTATATTCCCCCACAAGTACACATCCTCGATGTTTGCGGGCCGATCCATGTGTTCTATGAGGCCAGAGACATGGGACTGCCCATCGAGCTACGATTTTTGTCCGCTGGGGCTTTGGAGGTTGAGTCCAGTAGTGGCTTATTTTTTTCGCGACTTGAGCCCTTTGCTGATGTGGAGTTGGGAGCAGGTGACTTTCTGTTTATTCCCGGTCTGATCCACGAGCTGTGGAAAGATGACGAATTTCATAAAGCGAATCGGGCCTTTTACAGTTGGGTGAAGGAGCGGTACGCTGAGGGAGTAAAGCTGGCCGCTGTTTGCACAGGTAGTTTTCTACTGGCGGAGACTGGCCTTCTCAATGGCCGGAGTTGCACGACGCATTGGCGGTATACGGAGCGCATGGGTGAGCGTTTCAAAGAGGCGGCTGTCGTCAACAATCGACTTTTTGTGGAGGAGGAGGGGATATTTACCAGTGCCGGAGTGAGTTCAGGGATTGATTTAGCACTGTACTTGTTGGAGCGTATTTACGATACTGCGCTTGCTTTGCGTGTCGCTCGCGAGGTAGTCATATACATCCGCCGTGGGGAGGAAGATCCGCAAGTGAGTATCTTCCTCCAGTATCGTAATCATCTAGACGAGCGCGTGCACAAAGTTCAGGACGTGATCAGCAATAAGTTGGAAGAGAAGCATCCCATCGAGGAGCTTGCGGATGTAGTAAACACAAGTCCTCGCAATCTGACAAGACTCTTTAAGAAGACCACGGGTATCACTGTGGGAGAGTACATTGACAAGCTGCGTGTCGAGCGAGCCCAACAATTGTTGCAGACCGGTCAAAAGGTTGATTACATCGCCAGCCAAATTGGCTATGCAGACGCCAATCAGCTTCGCGCTGTGCTACGCAAGTACAAGCGACCTTTACCTTCCCATCAATAAATCGTGATTTGATGTTGTCCCGATTCGTCGCCTGCTTGTCCTTTTGCAGGATGAGGGTCGAGGCTAGTTTTGTGTTCGTCAAAAACACAAATACTATGAAGTTTCCTTATTTCTTATTGTTGGCACTCGTCTTGGAGACTGGGGCCTGTCAGATCGCCACTGCCGGAGAGGCATACTTTTGTCCACCATGCAACAGTAGTTGCGATGAGAAAGTGTTTGCTAGGGCGGGCAAGTGTGACCATTGTGGTATGGAGCTCGAACTACAATCCTTTGAGGAGCGAGAGGCCCTCAAGAAAGAACGGCGGACAGTGGCTTTCTACTTACAGGATGGAGTGGAAGTGCTAGACTTTGCAGGCCCGATGGAAGTATTTGCCTACGCTGGATATGAGGTCTTTACGGTTTCGAAGAAAAAGGAGCCCATTGTGTCCCAAGGTATATTGACGATTCTACCAGACTATAGTATCGAGGACGCACCTGAAGCTGATATTATGGCTTTTTTTGGAGGTAACTCTAGCAGAGCTTCGGGTGACCCGGAGGTCATTGAATGGGTAAGATCACGGATCGATGCTACGGAGCTCTTCTTCTCCGTGTGTACCGGCGCTTTCATTATGGGAGAAGCTGGTTTGCTGGATGGGCAGACGGTCACCACCTTTCACGATGCCATTGAGGGGCTCCGAAAATCTTTTCCAAAAGCCAAAGTACTGGATGATGTACGCTTTGTGGACAATGGGGATGTCATCACGACGGCCGGTATTTCGGCGGGGATCGATGGAGCCATCCATTTGGTCGAGCGACTGGAAGGAAAGCGTACTGCAAAGCGTGTCATAGAGTACATGGAGTACGACAACTGGGTAGCTGGACAGGGGCTCGTTCTCTCTGATCCATCCCTTAGTGAAAAGGACTAGAAGCACCTTTTCAATCAAAGCACTGAAGGCGTCCAAGTATACCGGGCGCCATTTTCACCTTCAAGGTTTGACGAAGGGGGGTGGCTCTCCAAATGGTCAATCAATAGATAACCAAAGCCTTTTCTCCTTCGAAGGATACATCAAGGCCTCCTGCTAATTGCTCTCCACTGACTACATCAACTTGCTCGCCTGTCAGATCGACAACCGTGTAGGGGCGATCATCGCTGACCGTAAACCACTCTGGAAATTGATTGATACGGGGCCAGTCCATGGGCAGTTTCATATGGTCCCGGTGTCGCTGCTTGTCAAAATACACCTGACCTTCCCAGGGTTCTTCTGCTTGCAAAGCGATGAGTAGCGAATCGCCTTTTTGTTCAGCACCAATGATGAGGTCCTCCCGCCAAGGTAAGGCGTATGCTCCCTTCGTCTTCCAAAGGTTATGCATAATGGTAGTCCGGGCGAAATTGCCATCGCCATGCCAGCCTTCGACGATACCGCTTTCCTGTTGCATGGCCCACATGACCTGGATCTCGCTATCGATCCATGCTGCAACTTGTGGATTGGCAATCCGATTGTAGAGGTTCAGGGCGCTTTCTATGGCGTCAGCATAGCCATCGGCATTACCCTCCCAGTCGTGATTTCGGTATTTGTCCAAGTTGCCAAACAGCTCAAGTAGGGGAGCTTTGTAGGCCTGTACCTGATCGATCTGATAGATGGCATAGTATCCATTAAGTGTGTAGCCCCAGTTGTCGGCAATTCTGCTATGAATGATTGCTCCTGTCTGGGGATTGATCGCGTCATAAAAGAATCCGTCCTCGTTTCTTCCGACTTCTAGTATTCGGTCAAGCATGGCGTAGAGTGGCTGCTGATAACTGTTCTTTTTGTCCGGGCGGGCGAAATGGGTGGTGATGTACAATTCGCACAACCCCGAGATCAATTCACAGCCATGGTCCCTCAAGCGCAGGTAGTCAAGGTCTTGTGTGGGGTGGTGATCTTCGAGCAGGTAGTGATCGCCAATGGCCACTGCCCAATCGAGTAATTCTTCATCGCCGGTCATCCAATAGATCCTTGAAAGCACTTGTAGCAACTCACCATTGACCTCTTCTTTTGGTGCACTTCCGAATCCAGGCTCCTGGATGTCTCCGGCGACGGTCATCTCTTTCTTGAGATCATAAAGCATCTCGATCATACGGTCTGACCAGGGACTTTGGCCAAGCCATTCGGTGAGTGGCAGTAAACCGTCCTTCACGTATTCAGAAGTTCCGAAGACGATTTCGCCCATTCTTAGCTCTTCATGGAGGAAACCAGCTTTTGAAAAGGAATAGGTATCGGGTAGCGAATTGACTCTTGAAGTGAGCCTCTTCTCAGATTTAAGCATGGCGAGCATACGCCCCTCAAACTGGTCGCGATCTACGAAGTAGGAGGTCAAAACCATAAATGGATAATTGTCTGCGGCGGCGTCCTTAGCATTCCAGAAATCAATACTGCTGTCCAGGTTTCTAGGAATTAGGAGCGAGGCTGAATCACTGTAGGTGAGCCAAGCCTCAACAAATGCTTTGCAGCGAGCATACCCCTCCCGAGCTTGCGCCCCATTTTTTTTGGCAAGGTCAAAAAGTTCCCTATCCTTTGGGCTTAGCGTGAACCTCTGATTGCCTTCGCAGGCGATGAGCGTAAGCAGAATGAGGGTGTAAATGACAACGCGCATGGTTACAATGGGGTCAAATGATCAAAGCTCTCCTCCGTCTCTGAGCGAATATAGCCATCAGTTGGATGGTACTGTCGAGTACATAAAGGATATACTTGCGGCGGGGGCAATGCACTATAGCTGCGCCCGACCCTACTTGGTCTTGGGCATGAAATGGACTCACAAGTGATCTAATCCTTTGACTCATGAAACTGCCCGATTCATCCGGGCAG